>VGRA01000263.1 GCA_016875515.1 Deltaproteobacteria bacterium
GCCCTGGCGCGAGCGCGTGGCGGCCATCTCGCGGATGGAGGACTCGGGGTTGCTGGCCGCGCCGGTGATGCTCTGCAAGGCCGTCCTGTGCCTTGTCTATTACGAGGAGCCGGGGGCCGCGGAGGAGGTGGGCCACGTGGGGGTGGGCTTCTGGGAGAAGCCGCCTGCGGGAGGTGCCGCGTGAAGGTGCTCGACGGGGCAGCGCAGGGGAAGGAACTCCAGCTGGACGCGGACGTGGTGGTGGTGGGCTCGGGCGCGTCCGGCGCCGTGGTGGCCTCCCTCCTGGCCGAAGCAAGGCAGGACGTGCTGGTGCTGGAGGAGGGCTCGCACGTGACGCCGGAGGCGTACGGCGCCATGCGGCCCACCACGCAGATGCGGACGCTGTGGCGGGACGCGGGGCTCACCTTCGCGGTGCCGCTGGGGGACACGCCGGTCATCAACGTGATGATGGGCAAGGCGGTGGGCGGCAGCTCGCTGCTGACGGGCGGCGTCTGCTTCCGCATCCCGGACAACGTGCTGAACGAGTGGCACGACGACCACGGGCTGGAGGAGATGACCCCGGCGGCCCTGGAGCCGGCGTTCGAGTCCGTGGAGAAGACGGTGAAGGTACAGACCGTCCCCACCTGGATGCGCTCGCCCTCCACGCGCATCTTCGGCGAGGGGCTGCAGAAGCTGACCGGCCACGCGCTCAAGCCGCTGCGGCGGAACATGGAGGGCTGCCAGGGCCACAGTCGCTGCAACTTCGGCTGCCCTGCGGGGGCCAAGCTGTCCGTGGACCGCACTTACCTGCCGCGTGCGGTGGAGAAGGGGGCGCGGGTGTACAGCCACGCGCTCGTGGAGAAGGTGCTGGTGGAGGGGGACCGCGCGGTGGGGGTGCGCGGGCGCTGGCTCAACGGCGTGGACGGCGGGCGGACGGGGAAGTTCACCGTGCGGGCCCGGCGCGTGGTGGTGGCGGCGGGCGGGTACCACTCGCCGCTCCTGCTCTTGCGCAGCGGCATTGGCCACAGCTCCGGCATGGTGGGGCGCAACCTGACACTGCACCCCAGCTTCCGGGTGATGGCTCGCTTCGCGGAGCCGGTGCACGGCTGGCGCGGGGCGCTGCAGACCGCCTACTCGGACGCCTGGAACGACGAGCGCTTCCAGCTGAACGGGATGTTCACCCCGGTCGGGGTGCTGGCGGCCACCATGCCGGGCGTGGGGCCGCGCCACGCCGCGCGGGCGCATGACATGGCGCACCTGGCCGTCTTCGGCGGGCTCATCCACGATGAGGGGGGAGGCCACGTGCGGCGCGGCCTGGGGCGCGAGCCGTTCGTCACCTACCGGCTGGCGGAGGAGGACCGGCACGCCATGGGGCGCGCCATGAAGCTGATGGGCGAGGCGTTCCTGGCAGCGGGGGCGCGGGAGATCTTCCTGCCCATCCTCGGCATGGACGGCCTGACGCCAGACCAGTTCCGCGCGCTGGACCTGGACCGGGTTCCCCGCTCCCGCGTGGAGTGCGCGTCCCAGCACCCCCTGGGCACCTGCCGGATGGGGCGCGCCCCGGGCAGCTCCGTGGTGGACCCGGACGGCGAGTGCTGGGAGGTGAAGGAGCTCTTCCTGGCGGATGGCAGCGTGTTGCCCACCAGCCTGGGGGTGAACCCGCAGGTGGCCATCATGTCCCTGGCCACCCGGCTGGGGTGGAAGCTGCGGGAGCGGCCGCTGCGCGGGTGAGCTCGGAGGATGTGCCCTACACCGTCCAGCCGCGGATCTGGGACATCCACCGCGCCGCGGCCTTCACCTCGGCGCGGAGGATGCCGCCCTCGCGCTCGGTGCGCATGACGGTTCCCAGCAGCGGGTCCGCCTCCTCGGGGCGCCCCTGCTCCAGCAGCACCTCCGCCAGCCGCAGCCGCGCCCGGGTGAGGGTGACGATCCCCTCCCCCTCGTCCCCGGCCTCCACCGCCTGGACATAGAGCGCCTCGGCCAGCTCGAGGTTGCCGCGCGCCCGCTGCTCGTCTGCCCGTGCCAGGAGATCGTCTGCCTTCATGCGCCGGGGGAGTAGCCGCGCACCGGCCCCCGCGCAATCCATGCGCCACTGTCACAGGACGGTCATGCCAGCCCACCGGGGGGGCCCGAGTCGGGCACATCGTTCCTTGTGACGTTCCGCTCCCTCACCGTGCCGCTGCTCATCGCCCTCGCAATGCCCGCGTGGGCCGAGGAGGCCCTCCCTGTACCTGCCCCGGACGCGCCGGTGGCCGGGGAGACCGCAGCGCCGGCGGTCCAGTTCGTCCCACCCGCCGCGGACCGGGTGGTCGCCTCGGAGGTGCCGTCCCCCCCCGCCGAGCCGGCGGCGGCGCCCGCCCCCTTCCCCAGCGAGCCTCCCCCGGAGGACCGCCGCAACCAGACGGTGGTGACAGGCACCCGCACCGAGCAGCGCGCCTCCGACGTCACGGTGGCCACGGAGGTCATCAACCGGACCAGCATCGAGCGCTCCGGCGCGCGCAACCTGGCGGAGTTGCTCACCACGCAGCCGGGCCTCGACATCGTGGAGTCCTTCCGCGGCTCCGGCGTCCGGCTTCAGGGGCTGGACCCCGAGTACGTCCTCATCCTCATTGACGGAGAGCGCGTCTCGGGCCGCGTGGGCACGACACTGGATGTCAGCCGGTTCTCCCTGCAGGAGATTGAGCGGGTGGAGATCGTCAAGGGCCCCTCCTCGGTCCTCTACGGCAGCGACGCCATCGGCGGCGTCATCAACCTGGTCACCCGCAAGCCGCAGCGGCGGCTGGAGGCGGATGGCCGGGTGGGCTGGGGGCTGGTGGGGCCGCTGGGCGCCCCGGCGGTGGACGCGGGCGGCGTGGGGCTTGGGGACGTGCGCGGCGGCGTGGGCACGCACCTGGACACGGTGGATGCCCGGGCGCAGGCCAGCTACCGGCACAACAACGGCTGGGACTGGAACCGCGCCACCCTGGCGACCAACGGCTCGGACACCACGCTTGCGGACGCGAGCGGCCTGCTGACCTGGACGCCGAACGAGAAGCTCTCCTTCCGCTCGCGCGTGGCCTACACCCGGAAAGATCAGTACGCCGTGGACGAGACCCCGGGCGGCGCCGTGACGGACCGGCGCTTCCGGGACGAGTACGCGGACGCGAGCCTCTCCGCCCGCCTCCAGCCGCAACAGGGCACCTCCCTGCTCGCGCGCGTGCACGGTTCGCTCTTCCGGGACCAGTTCCTCCAGGACCAGCGGCAGGCCCGGGACCTGGACCAGTACCAGGACGCGCGGGACATGCTGTGGGAGATGGGGCTGCAGCTGGACCAGCGGCTCGCGGACGTTCACCTGGTCTCCGCCGCGGTGGAGGGGCTCTTCGAGAACCTCACCAGCCCGCGCGTGGGACGGGGCCAGGAAAGCCGGCGGCGCCTGGGCGTGATGCTCCAGCACGACTGGAAGCTGCCCGCGACAAGGCTGTCCCTCACCTTCGGCGCCCGGCTGGACGTGGACTCGCGCTTCGGCGTGGCCCCCTCGCCCCGCGTGGCCGCCCGCTGGGAGCCGCGGGACGGCCTCATCCTGCGGGCCGGGTACGGCTGGGGCTTCCGCGCGCCGAACTTCCAGGAGCTCTTCCTGCGGTTCAGCAACCCGTCCGTCGGGTACGTGGTGGAGGGCAACCCCAACCTCCGCCCGGAGCTGTCGCGCGGCTACAACCTCTCCGCGGATTGGAGGGCGTCCGAGGCCGTCACCGTCGCCGCGAGCCTGTTCCGCGCCGAGCTGTCGTACCTCATCAGCGTCCTCACGCTCAGGCAGGCCAGCCCGGACTCCCCCCTCACCTACGGCTACGGCAACGTGGACCGCGCCACCACGCAGGGCGGCGAGCTGACCGTGCGCTTCCGGCTGACGCGGGGCCTGTACCTGGACGCGGGCTACGCCTTCACCGACTCGCGCGACGACGCCACCGGAAAGCTGCTCCCCGGGCGCGCCCAGCACCGGGGCACCGCGCAGCTGTCCGGCAGGTACCGTCCCTGGGACGTGGACGGCGCGCTTCGCGTGGCGGTGCAGGGCATCCGCCCCTTCGACGAGGAGAACCCGGACGGCATCCGCCGCAGCGTGGCGCCGCCGTTCGCGGTGGTGGACCTTCGGCTCGGCAAGCCCGTCCTCCCGTGGCTCACCGTCTTCGTCATGGGTAACAACCTGCTCAACGCGGGCGACGCCCTCTACCTCCCCATCCAGCCCCGCAACCTGCAAGCGGGCGTGACGCTCTCGTACTGACGGGCACCGCCATGGCACTCCGCACGCACACCCGCCTCGCCCTCGCGCTGACGCTGCTGGCCGCGGCAGGCTGCGCCCCCAACCTGCAGGACGACTTCCCGTTCGACGGGGCGCTGCCGCCGGGCACCTACGCCACCTTCACGGAGGGGTCCGACGGCGCCTTCACCGTCAACGTGGAGGCCACCGCCAAGGAGGCCTGGGTCTACGTGGACATGGTCCAGCGCAAGGACGTTCCAGCCGCGGACGCGGTGGGGACGGACGCGTGGCACCTCGCCTTCCAGCGTTTCAAGATCATGACCAACTCGGGGGTGAGCGGCCCCGGCAGCGTGGAGGTGGCCGCGCTGCCCAGCCAGGACTTCGACTCGCTCACCCAGGCCCCCGCGGGAGGCTACGCGCAGGACCGCGCGGACGGCCCGGACGGCAACGCGGACCTGGATTCGCCCTTCCTCGAGGGGGCCGGCTGGTACGTGTACGACCTGGGCGTCCACAAGCTGGCCCCGCGGGACATCACCTACGTGGTGCACCTGCCCACGGGGTACTTCAAGCTGCGAATGCTGAACTACTACGCCCGGGCAGGCACCGCGGGGACGCTGCAGTTTCGCTGGGCGCCGCTGCTGCCGCCGTCCATGTGACGGACGGCCCCGCTGCTTACGCCTGCCGGTCCGGCCGCCGCTCGGCCAACTCCGCCGCCGTCTTCTGCTGAGCCTTCCAGTG
>VGRA01000264.1 GCA_016875515.1 Deltaproteobacteria bacterium
CTCACCGCGGCGCACCCGGGCCTGGGGCCGCTGCTGCCCCACCTGCGCGTGGCGGTAAACCAGGCCTTCGTCTCCGCGGGAGACCCGGTTCCCGACGGTGCGGAGGTGGCGCTCATCCCGCCCGTGTCCGGCGGGGCAGGGCGCTTCCACGTGGTGGACGCGCCGCTGGAGCTCCAGCAGGTGATGGACGCGGTGGCGGGGGAGGCCTTCGGCGGGCTCGTCACCTTCACCGGCAGCGTCCGCAACGCCACGCGCGGGCGCGAGGTGGTGCGGCTGGAGTACGAGGCCTACGCCCCCATGGCTGTGGCCATGTTCGAGCGCATCGCCGCGGAGGTGGACGGGAAATGGCCCGGCGTGCGGCTGGCCATCACCCACCGGGTGGGGGTGCTGCGCCCGGGGGAACTGGCCGTGGTGATGGCCGCCGCCGCCCCGCACCGTGCGGAGGCGTTTGCCGCCTGTTCCTTCGCCCTGGAACGGCTGAAGGCCGACGCCCCCATCTGGAAGCGCGAGGTGTACGCGGACGGCGCCGAGTGGGTGGGACTGGGGCCGTAGTTTCGTGTAGGGTCCGCGCGTTTTTCGCGCTGCCCCACGGAGAGTGCCCATGTCGTCCCACGCCCCGCTGTCCCGGCTCGGCCTGCTCGGCCTGATGTCCGCCGCCCTGCTGCTCGGCTGTCCATCCAAGCCCGTCCCGGACGCGGGCGTGGAGGTGGACGCCGGGGCGCCGGACGCCGGCCCCGTGGATGCCGGCTTCTTCTGCACGTACGACGACGACTGCGCCGTACTCGCCAAGGCAGATCCGGCCCTGGGCGGCCTGCGCTGCGACAACGACGCAATGTTGGAGGGCAGCCTCGCGGACGGCGGGCTCCCCAGCTACCAGTGCATCCCGGCCACGCCGTGCGACAGCGACGGGCAGTGCATGGGCAGCTTCCCGCCGGCCGGCGTGGACCCCTTCAACTGGTACTGCAACCGCGAGGGGGGCTGCCGCTGCGTGACGGAGGCGGTCCAGGACGCGGGCACGGCGGGCATCTGCCGCCGCGTGAACACCACGTGCGAGCCCTGCGCGGACGAATCGGAGTGCCGCGGCCCCGAGGCCCCGGGCGGTGTGTGCCGCGTGCTGCAGGGGGATCCCACCGGCCAGAAGTACTGCTTCAAGGTGCAGGACGGCCCCACGTGCGGCTTCGGCCTGGTCAACGACGCCGCCGGCGCGTGCGTGCCCCAGTCCGGCTCCTGTGACCAGCTGGGCTGCCAGAAGGACGCTGACTGCCCGGGCGGCTCCGTCTGCAACCTGTCCACGGGCCTGTGCGAGCAGCGCTGCAGCTGGAACTTCGACCCGAACATCCGGGACACCGTCCCGTCCTGCGGCCCGTCCAAGTCCTGCTGGGTGGACGCGGACGCCGTGGCGGCGGACTCGTCCTACTTCGGGGCGGGCCGGTGCCGGCCTCCCTGCACCGCGGACGCCGAGTGCGCCTACGGCGGCACCTTCCCGGACGGCCGCCAGAAGCTGAAGTGTGGCTCCGAGCAGGGCAAGGGAGGCGCGTCGCTCAAGCGCTGCCGCCCCAACGGCCCCTGCATGGACTCCCGCGAGTGCCCGGAGACGTCCGTGGACAGCCTCAACAAGGGCTACTGCGACCGCGCCACCTTCACCTGCCAGGACGACTGCCGCATGGGGCTGGACCCGGTGACCGGCGCCAACTTCGGCGACTGCAAGCCCGGCAACAAGTGCGTGGAGCGCAACGGCGCGCGCGCGTGCGAGCGGCAGAGCTGCGTGGAGCTGGGCGGCGCCCGCATTGCCTGCCCTGCCTCGCACTACTGCAACAACGAGGACCGCAACGGGGACGGCGCGCAGGATCCCGCCCCGGTTGGGGCCCTGGTGGACGCCATCGGCTGCTACCGCGCCCCCAACCCGCCCTTCTGCTTCGCGTGCGAGTCCAACGCGGACTGCCAGGCGGCGGAGTTCTCAGTCGGCTCCCCGCTGCCCAACCTCTGCGTCACCGCGGGCCCCAACGGCGCGGGCGAGGCCCAGTCCATCTGCGGCATTGCCACCTACAACGACCCCCGCGCCGACGACGGTGGCGTCCCCCGCGAGCAGCGCATGTGCCCCTCCAACTGGTACGCGCAGGCCATCCCGGTGGACGTGGTGGACGGCGCCAACCGCTGCAACTCCAACGCGGACTGCTCCCTGGGCAACGACGGCGGCATCTGCGACTACGACAACTCGCTGCGGATCACCGACGACCAGGGCAAGGTGCGCAATTGCACCAACGACACGGACTGCAGCGCCACGGGCGAGTTCAAGTGCAACAACCCCGCCCTCCAGTTCGACGCGGGCACCTGCGTGGGCAAGACCTGCATGTGCAACGCCCCCAATGGCACCGAGTGCCCCAACAACCCGGACGCCGGCATCACCTCCGTGTGCCGGTACCGCGTGGGTGGCCTGAGCCAGTGCGTCTCCTCGGTGGTGTGCCTGCCCGGGCAGTCCTACATCGCCAAGCCGGTGGCCCAGGGCGGCTGCGGGCTGTAGGGCCACCCGGGAAGCAGTTCAGCGCATCGCCGCGGAGGCTGCGAGGGCCAGCAGCCCCAGCGCCCCCGCGGCGGTGAGCGCCACTTCCCAGCGGGGCCGCAGCCGCGGGCGGAGCAACTGCAGCCAGGCGGTGCCGGCGTCCAGCGGAGGGATGGGCACCAGGTGGAGCAGCCCCAGCGCCGCGCAGAAACCCGCGAGCAGGCGCAGGAAGGCGTCCGCGCCGGTGGAGAAGGCGCCGCCCGCCTGGCGTACCAGCCGGGACGGGAGCCCCGGGAGCCCTCCCGGGGTGAGCCAGCGCACGCCGTCCCCGGCCATCCGCCAGAGGTGGCCGGATGCCCGTCCCGCCGCGTCTCGCAGGGGGAAGGCACGGTGCTCGTAGAGCTGGGTGATGCCCAGCCGCCCCGCGCCCGCTTCGTCCGGCCGCGGCTCCACCACCACCTTCAGCAGCGCCGCGTCCCGGTGGACGATGAGCTCGAGCGGCTTCCCGGGCGAGCGGCGGACCTTCTCCACGAGCGCCCCCCACTGCTCGAGTGGCTGTCCCTCCACGGAGGCCACCATGTCCCCGGTGCGCAGCCCCGCACGGGCCGCCTCGGTGCCTGGCTGCACCGTGCCAATGGTCATGGACACAGGCGCGTGCGTCCCCGTGGCGTAGAGCAGCACCAGCAGCGCCCACGCCCCCAGCAGGCTGAAGGCAGGACCTGCTGCCAGGAAGACCCAGCGGCGCCAGGCCGGGGCGTTGCGGAGATCTCCCGGGCCCGCGTCCGGGTCCACCGGGTTGAGCCCCGCCACGTGCGCCCGGGCGCCGAAGGGGAAGGCCGCGAGCGTCCACGTTCGCCCCCACGCCTCCAGCGTCCACATGGGCGGGCCGAAGCCCACGGTGAAGCCCTGCACGCGAAGCCCGAGCAGCCCTGCCGCCAGAGCGCGCCCCAGCTCGCGGAGGGCGAGCGCGAGCCCGGCGGTGATGAACAGCAGCAACAGGCGCATGGTCGGCCGCCCACCCTACACGGGACCGGTGGGAGGCTTCAGCTTTCGGCCGCTCGCCGTGACAGGATGCGCGCCGCCTGTCATTCACCTCACAGGGGGAGTCCACGTGGCAGAGATCCATTCCGTCCTGAGAGAGCGCCGCCTCTTCCCGCCGCCGCCGGACTTCTCCGCGCGCGCGCACATCCGCTCCATGGAGGACTACCGCCGGCTGTGCGCCGAGGCGGAGCGGGATCCCGAGGGCTACTGGGGCGCGCGCGCCCGCGAGGAGCTCTCCTGGAAGGAGCCCTTCACGCGCGTGCTGGAGTGGAACGCCCCGCACGCCCGGTGGTTCACCGGCGGCAAGCTGAACCTTTCGTGGAACTGCCTGGACCGGCACCTGCCCGCGCGCGGGGACCAGGTGGCGCTCTTGTGGGAGGGGGAGCCGGGGGAGGTGCGCCGGCTCACCTACCGCGAGCTCCACGCGGAGGTGTGCCGCTTCGCCAACGGCCTGCGCGCGCTGGGGGTGAAGCCCGGGGACCGGGTGGGCATCTACCTGCCGCTCGTGGCGGAAGCGGCCGTGGCCATGCTGGCGTGCGCGCGCGTGGGCGCGGTGCACTCGGTGGTGTTCGGCGGCTTCAGCGCCGAGGCGCTGCGGGACCGGATGAACGACGCGGGGGCGAAGGTGCTCGTCACTGCGGACGCCGGTTTCCGCAAGGGGGCGCTCGTCCCGCTGAAGCAGAACGTGGACGCCGCCCTGCCGCACTGCCCCTCGGTGGAGAGGGTGGTGGTGCTCGGCCGCACCGGCAGCCCGCTGCGGCTGCTGCCGCGCGAGGTGGCGTGGGACGCGCTGGTGAAGGACCAGCCCGCCACGTGCGAGCCGGAGTGGGTGGACAGCGAGCACCCGCTCTTCATCCTCTATACCTCCGGCAGCACCGGGAAGCCCAAGGGCGTGCTGCACACCACCGGCGGTTACGCGGTCAACGTGTCGCTCACCACCCGGTGGGTGTTCGACCTGCGGGACGGGGACACCTACTGGTGCACCGCGGACGTGGGCTGGGTGACGGGCCACAGCTACGTCGTCTACGGCCCGCTGCTCAACGGCGTCACCACGCTGCTGTACGAGGGGGCCCCCACGCACCCGAAGCCGGACCGCTTCTGGGAGATGATCGCCCGGCACAAGGTGACCATCTTCTACACGGCCCCCACCGCCATCCGGGCCTTCATGCGGCTGGGGGAGGCGCCCCCCCGCGCGCACGATCTCTCCTCGCTGCGGCTGCTGGGCAGCGTGGGCGAGCCCATCAACCCAGAGGCGTGGATGTGGTACCGGGACACCATCGGCGGCGGGCGTTGCCCCGTGGTGGACACCTGGTGGCAGACGGAAACGGGGGCCATCATGGTGTCCCCGCTGCCGGGGGCCACCCCCACGCGGCCAGGATCCGCCAC
>VGRA01000265.1 GCA_016875515.1 Deltaproteobacteria bacterium
GGCCGGCTTCTCCTCCCGGAGCTCCCGCGCCCACGCCTTGGCGAGGTCCTGACCGGCCCGGCGCAGCTCCCGCAGCGTGACCGTGTTGGGATCCCGCCCGCGCAGGTCCACCCCCTGCAGCGCCTCCGCCAGCGCCCCGCCCGCGGACGGGCTGAGCGCGGAGATGGGCAGAGGTCCAGGAAGAAGTCCTTCGCCGCCTCCTCGAGCGCATCCTGCTGCTCGGGCGTCAGCGGATCTCCCTCCCGCACCGGGGTGTGGCCGCGCGCGAGGCTCAGCGCGTCGTGGTGGAGGAGGGTCCGCACGCGGCCGTCCAACGCGTCCAGCGCGGTCTTCACCTTCGGGGCCCAGGAGGCCTGCGCCGCCGGCTCGAACGCGTCGTGCACCGAGGGCAGGGCATTCCCGGCAGAGACCGCCGGCGTGCCACCTGCGGGCAGCGAGGAGATGTCGCCGGTGCGGACGGGGAGGCCGGGGCCGGAGATGCGGTTCGGCATGGGTGAATCCCTAGCCCAGCCGCTCGCTGCGCCGTCACCCGCGCTCCCCCCTTCTGGCACGGGGTGGATACAGTCCTTGGCCATGCACGACACCCTCGTGGTGGACATGAAGGCGGTGTTGGACCGCAGCCGGGCCGGCAAGGACGGGGCCGCCAGGCTCGCCGCCGAGTGGGAACGCTGCAAGGGGCTGCCGGATGGGGCGGCGCGCCTCGATGGGTTGCGAGCGCAGCTCTGCGCACCGCTCATCGCCCGCGCCGGCGAGGTGGTCCGGAAGCTGGCCACCGAGCGAAAGGCCGCCGCTGTGTTCGAGCGGGGCGCCGTGCTGCTCTGCCCACCCGAGCGGGTCGTGACGGAGGCGGTCATCTCCGCGGTGGACGCGGCTACCTGACCGGCACCCGCCACTGCTGGAAGACGGGGGTCACGTCCTGCCCGGCCGCCTCGCTGAAGCGGTCCCGCACGTAGCTCCACACGGACCGGTCCACGTCGTTGCCGTCGTAGCCCACGTCCCCGTTGGACTGGGTGTTCATCCCGGACCAGAACCGCTCCCAGAAAACCCACCCGTGCTGCGCCTGGAACTCCATGAGGAAGCACAGCTGCAGGAACGGATCGTCCCTGAGCCCCGGCGCGTAGCTGCCCCCGGCCAGGTAGGCCTCCCGCCCGTTGCAGTAGCTGCCGAGGTTCGGCTGGTGCGCCGTGCGGCCCAGCCCCTGCAGCGCGTGGAGCGTGAAGACGTTGGGCCAGCTCTCCAGGTTCACCACCTGGAACACCCACGCCCCGTTGGCAAAGGAGAAGACGTGGCCCAGTTCGTGGGCGAACCCCCAGACGTCCGTCTCGGGCACCGAGGCGCGGAGGATGCGCTGCCAGGGCTGACCGCTCATGAGCTCCGGCACGCAGCGGATGGGGTTGCCGGCGACCATGTACCCCACCTGCCCGATGGTGTCGTCCGGGTAGAAGCGAATCCGCTGCCCGCCGAAGGGCACCATCCCGCGCAGCGCCGCGTGGCGCTCGTAGAGCGCGTCCAGCGTCTCCAGCGACGCCCGCGCCGTCACCCCGTCCACCACCGCCTGCGCCGTGGAGATGGAGACGGCCACGCGGCGCCCCAGCAGCTCCACCTCCCCGCTCGCCACCTGCCCGAAGGGGTACGTCTCCACCTCCTCGGGCCGGAGGGCCGGCACGGTGTCCCCGGCGCTGTCCACCGTCACCTGCAACGCACCGCCGAGCACCAGCCGGTCCCCGTACGCCTCCCCGAGGTCCGTGGAGTCGATCATCCCCAGGTACACGGTCCCGTCGCGCGGGGCGACGTAGCGCGTCCCCTCCCCCACGCACGTGATCTCCCCCTCGAACCGCAGCCCGCTGCGCGCCGCCAGCGCACCGCGCGCACACCCCCGCTGGAGCCCGCGCGCCGACAGCCCGCCCGGCCCGGCCGTGGCGCCGTCCACCGTCCAGGCGCCGGCCGCGGAGAGGTCCGCCCACTCGCCGGCCCGCAGGTACAGGCCGCTGTTCACCCAGTTGCTCGCCGCGTGCACCGTGAAGGTCCGGCGCCCGTAGGGGCCCGCCACGGGGACCTCAACCACCGTGTCCAGCGGGCCGTCCCTCGCCTCCCTTGCCCCTGCGTCCGCGGCCGACGACCCGGGCCCGGGCGTCCCGCCGTCCGGTGCCGGGAGGCGCTGACCGCCGCAGCCCCACAGCACCACCGCCGCAAGGACGGCCACCCGGGAGATCATTGGAACCACTCCACGAACCGCTGCTGCGCCTCGGTCTCCAGCGCGCGCGGGCCCCGCTCGGCGCGGACCCGGCGGATGGCCTCGGCGGGGGTAAGCCCGAGCGCTGCCAGCGTGCACGCGGCCAGCATGCCGCTGCGCCCCAGCCCCCCGAGGCAGTGGAAGACCACCTTCTCGCCGCGGCGGACGCGGGCCGTGGCCTCCGCCACCCAGCGCCGCGCGTCCTCCAGCTCCGGCACCCCCTGGTCCGGGACGTGGTGCAGCGCGTACGCAAGCCCCACCTCCGCGCAGCGCTCCGGGAGATCGTGGGCCCCCGCCCACCGCAGCTCCGGCCCGGAGATGATCCCCACGAGCGCCTGCGCGCCGCCTGACTTCAGGGTGCGGAGGTCCTGCTCCAGCATGTGCCCCCAGTCCTTCCGGCCCGGGCACGGCACCACCGCCAGCCCCGCGCCCGCAGGAACGTTCAAGCCGGACATGTCCACCCAGCCGGGCCTCAGCACCGGCGCGCGCGGCGTCCCCTCCTCCGTGTCTTGCGCCCAGCCACCCGCCGAGGCCAGCGCCCACCGCTTCTGGAGCGGCGAGGCCTCGTCGAACGAGAGCGTGTGGACCGCGTAGCGCAAGAGCGCCACGTCCAGCTGCCACGGGTTGCGGTCCTCGCGCGTGCGCTCGGCGCCGAGCAGCCGAAGCTCCCGGAGCACCGTCCACGCCCGCTGCAGTGCGGGGGCTTCCAGGCCGGGGAGCGACTCGGGGAGCGGCGCCCGCAGGTCCTCCACCTCGCGCAGGGCGTGGGAGATCCGCAGCGCCTCCCGCAGCTCCGCCTCGTCCCGCAGCGGCGTGAAGAGGTACAGGAGATCGCTCTCCAGCTTCACCAGGTCCTTCCACACGTGCCCCGGTCCGGTGTGGAAGAAGTCGATCACCCAGACGTTCCCCACGTCGTCCATGAGCACGTTGGCCCCGTTCAGGTCCCCGTGCACCGTGCAGACGTAGTGCGAGTCCGACCAGGGGATGCGCGCGACCGGCAAGAAGAACTCGTAGAAGCGGCACGGGTTCCAGCTGGCGCTCCCGTCCGCGTGCCGGAGCACCTCCCCCGCCGCCGCGTCTCCCCCGGCAATGGCCTTGACGTTGGCGCGGACGTGCCCGGCGAACTGCAGCTGCGGGACCAGCCGCGGCCCGTCCAACGACAGCTCGGTGCGCGCGAAGCCGTAGTGCTCGAACAGCGGCAGCCGCTCGTACCGGGACGCGGCGAAGAACGGCGCGAAGACGTCGTCGAAGACGTGCCGCACCACCCGGACGATGTCTGCCGTGGGCGCCCCCTTCTCGAACAGGGACTTCAAGGTCCGGATGCGCCCCTGCCGCATGGAGGCATAGCTGTACCGGATGCCTGCGGCGGCCCCCGCGTCCACGAAGCCCTGCACCGAGGGCGCGGAGTTGCCGAGCACCCCCTGCACCTTTTCGAACGCCGTCCGCTCCTTGCCGATGAGGCGCGTGGGCCCCAGCTTCGCCACGGACGGGGCCTGCGCGTGGCCCAACTGGTCCACGGACGCCACCCGGAAGACGCGCGCCCCGGAGAAGCCGCCGCCCAGCGGGTGGAGCTCCAGCTGCCGGCACTCGCGGTACAGGTGCCCCAGCACCCGGCGCTCCTCGTCGCCCAGCGGCGCCGCCTCGCCGGCCAGCTCCATGCGCGGGGACGGCCCCGCGGACAAAGGGGCCAGCCGGACGGGCGCCCCGGCCGCGTCCGCCAGCCAGCCGGCGAACTCGCCCACCGCGTCGAACACCTTCACGCCGAGGATCCGGGAGAGCTGCTCGAGCGCATTGAAGTGCTGCAGCCGCGAGGCGCTCGCGGTGAGCGCCGAGCAGGTGGCCAGCTCCAGCTCCGGGTAGCGCGTCTTCAGCTCGTAGAGCAGGAAGCTGACCTTCGCCTCCGTCCACACGCCAATGACGCCCACGCGCAAGGGCTGGCCCCGCGCCACGGCCCGGATGCGCTCCAATTCAGCCGCCAGGCGCGTCCCCTGGAAGTCGTTGAGCCCGGTGGCCTCCACGAAGGCCTCGTTGGGAAGCGGCACCACCGCCGCGTCCAGCCCCAGCACCAGCTCCGCCCCGGGCGTCCCCCGCACGCAGTGCTTTCCGAACGCCTGCAGGTGGTCCCGCTGCGCCGCGTCCCCCGGATCATGACAATCCCGGATGTGGAGCACCTCCAGCGCGTCGTGCGGCTGCGCGCGCGCCCATGCCATCAGCTGCGCGAGCGGCCCGTGAGCCGGGTCCGCGCCCAGCAGCCGCGAGGCCTCCTCCGCCCCCACGTGCAGCGCGTTGGGGAGCGGATCATGCCGCCCGAGCGGCCCCACGAAGTCCGCTTGCAGGCACTGGGTGATCAGCACGGGAAAGGCGCTCACGGGTCCCCCCGCGTGGCCTGCCACAGCCGCAGCGCGCTCAGCAGCAGGTGCCCGTCCCGCAGCTGCCGCCGGTGCGCCACCAGGTCCTCCAGGTCCACCCACGTCAGCGCCGAGGCGCCGAAGCGACGTTCCACCGGCAGCGCGTAGGGCGTCACCGTCTCGGGCGTCAGCCCCGGTGAGGGGCAGTAGGCGCCGCCGAGGGGGACGAGCCCCGCCCCGGCCACGCCGAACTCCACCTCCGCCCGGCCGGCCACCCACGCCTCCGCGCGGTCCGCCCGCATCCCCGTCTCCGGCAGCCGCCAGGCGGGCAC
>VGRA01000266.1 GCA_016875515.1 Deltaproteobacteria bacterium
GGCGCTGCGGTGCGAGGCGCAGGTGAAGAAGGTGGCGCGCAAGTACCAGCACGCCCGGGACGTGCTGTTTTTGGGCCGCGGCCCCATGCACCCGGTGGCGCTGGAGGGGGCGCTGAAGCTCAAGGAGATTTCTTACATCCACGCGGAGGGCTACGCCGGCGGGGAGATGAAGCACGGCCCCATTGCGCTGGTGGACGAGCAGCTGCCGGTGGTGGTGATTGCCCCGCGGCAGCCGGCGGTGGCCTACGAGAAGATGGTGGGGAACGTGGAGGAGGTGCGGGCGCGCGGCGGGAAGGTGATTGCCGTGGTGGACCGTGGGGACCACCACCTCACCCATTTGGCGGACGACGTGGTGGAGGTGCCGGCAGCCCCGGCGTTGCTGGCCCCGCTGCTCGCCACCGTGCCGCTGCAACTGCTCGCGTACCACGTGGCAGACATGCGCGGGACGGACGTGGACCAGCCGCGAAACCTCGCCAAGAGCGTGACGGTGGAGTAGGAAACACCCCATGCCCAATCTTCGCGTGGAACCCGAGCAGCGCGTGATCGAGCAGGACGGCTCCCGGACGCTTTTAGACGTCATGAAGGAGGCGGGCATCCCCATCACCTACGCCTGCGGCGGGCGGGCCCGCTGCTCCACGTGCCGGGTGGCGGTGGTGGAGGGCGTGGCGTTCTGCGCGTCCCGCAACGAGGCGGAGCAGGCCATGGCGGAGAAGCTGGCGCTCACCCCGGACATCCGGCTGGCGTGCCAGACGCGGGTGAGCGGTCAGGTGGCGGTGCGCCGGCTGGTGCTGGACGCGCTGGACCAGAAGCTGGCCTCGCAGCGGGTGGCGCTCGGGGCGGAGGTAGGGCGGGACGCGGAGCTGGCGGTGATGTTCTCCGACGTGGCCAACTTCACCCCGTTCTCCGAGGCGCTGCCTGCCTACGACGTGGTGCACACCCTGGACCGCTGGTTCACCGCGTCCGGGGATGTGGTGGCGCTGCACGGCGGGCGGGTGGACAACTACATGGGGGACGGCTTCCTCGCGGTCTTCGAGCAGGCGGAGGGGGCGGCGGACGCGGGCCTGGAGCTGCTGGAGGCCGCGGCCGCGCTGTCCCGCTACACGAAAGGGGCGTTCGGGCTGCCGTTCTCCACGCGGATGGGCATCCACTGGGGCCAGGTGGTGGTGGGGACGCTGGGGGCCTCACACAACCGGCGGTCGACCGTGGTGGGAGACGTGGTGAACATGGCCGCGCGGATCGAGGCGGCCAACAAGGAGCTGGGTACCTCGCTGCTCGTGTCCAGGGAGCTGGAGCAGCGGCTGCCGCCGCGCTTCGCCCGGGGCAGGCAGGCGGAGCTGGCGCTCAAGGGAAAGAGCAGTGTCCATGCCCTCGTGGAGCTGCGGACGGCCGGGTAGCGCGGGGCCGGGCAGGAAGTTGCAGGCAAGGCCGGCGCGCGTCGGTTAAGGGGACTGCTTCTACACACCTCTGTACGGGAACGAGGACAGACCATGGGCGCAAGCACCGTCGAGATCACCACGGGGAACTTCAAGGAGACCATCGACAAGGGGGGAATCGTCGTCCTGGACTTCTGGGCGCCGTGGTGCGGCCCCTGCCGGGCCTTTGCCCCCATCTTCGAGGCGGCGGCGGGGGAGAATCCGGACATCACCTTCGGGAAGGTGAACACGGACGAGGAGCAGGAACTGGCCGGGGCGTTCGAAATCCGCTCCATCCCCACGCTGATGATCTTCCGGGAGAAGGTGCTGCTGTTTTCCCAGCCGGGCTCGGTGCCGCGCGCCGCGCTGGACGACCTGGTCCGGCAGGTGAAGGGGTTGGACATGGCAGACGTGCACAAGAAGATCGCCGAGCAGGGGAGCGTCCCCGAGGGCGGCGCCAAGGCGTAAGGCGGTCAGCGGGCGTTTCGGCCGGTCCGAGACCACGCCGTGCGAGGACGGGGGGCGCTTGTGCTGCGCCCCACACCCGCGACAGGCTCCGGGCTGTGCCTCGCAGGACGGACTTCCTCGTCGCGCTGGACGCGGTACTCACCGCCATTGACTCGCATTGCGGGAGCGGCCCCGGGCGGCACCTGCGGCGGCGGCCGCTGAGGCGAGCGCTGGTGGAGCACCTGCTGTTGCAGCGTCCGGCCCCGGCCCTGGCGGCGTTCCGGCGGCCCTGGGCGCGCCTGGCCGCCACGCTGGACCGGCTGCACCGGGGGACGTCCCGGCGGTCGCAGCTGCCGGCCTTCGCCTACCTGGCGGCGCGGCACGGGGACTCGGAGCGGCGGGCCTCCTCGCGGCTGTTCGGCATCCCCACCGAGGCGGAGGCGCGCGCGGTGCGGAGGCTGGTGGCGGCGTGCGGCCTGGGGCTGCCGGAGCTTGCGGCGGAGGTACCGGCGGCCATCCGGTCCGTGGTGGATGCCAGCTTCGAGGAGATGGTGGTGCAGCTGGATCCCCACGCGGTGCAGGACCTGCTGCTTGCCTCCCTGGAGGCGTTCGCGGTGCCCCGCGGGCGCCACCGCTTCACCGAGGCGTACGGGCTGTGCTTCGGCACCGTGCGGGAGGCGGGGGTGGAGCCGGACCGGCCGGCGGAGGCAGACGGGCTGCGGCGCAAGCGGATCGTCCAGGTGTCCCGGGTGGCCACGCAGGTGCGGGCGCGGGCCACGGGCGACTCGGTGACGCCCAACGACGAGAGCGCCCGCGTCCACCTGCAGGTGGCCGAGCAGGTGTTCGAACACCTGGAGCTGCTGGGGGACTACCACACGCACCCGTGGCGCAGCCTGGAGGTGTGCAAGCGCAACCGCGGATGGGAGATGAGCGACGCAGACCACCGCCACCTCTCCGCGTGGGCGCAGGCGCAGCGGGCGGCCGGGCGGCAGCCCCGGTTCGCGCTGGTGCTGGCGGTGTCCCGTGCCGGGCGCGTGGGGCGGCGCTTCAGCCGCGCGGCCCCCAACCGCGTCCACCTGTACGTGGGGCAGTACAGCGTCTTCATTGCCGCCTACCGGCTGTGGCTGGACGGCAGCTCGGACGACGCGGTGGAGCTGCGGGTGCCGTTCACGCTGGATTGAGACTGTAAAGCGGGTTGACAATCTGCGGAGAAAACCCCGCGGGAGGCGTTCCGACAATCCGGGTGCATGTGGGTCGCGGCTCCGCCGGAACCCTCCAGGCGCTCCATTCCGGGGAGCCTGCCATCCGAACAGGAGCCGCTCCATGTCCCGCATTGCCCGTTCCGACGTCTTCGCCGCCCTCGACCGCGCCGCCCAGAACCTGAAGGCCGCGGACACCAACGGGGACGGCCGCATCAGCCGAGCCGAGGCGCAGGCGAAGGTGGCCTCGCTGTCCGGCACGGAGAAGCAGCTGACGGACATGTTCTACCGGTTCGCGGACAAGCGGGACGCGGCGGCCTACGCCAAGCTGACGCGCTCGGACGTGGACAAGACGCTCGCCTACGCGAAGAAGGAGCTGGTCTCCGACTACGACGTGAACAACAACGGCCTGTCGAAGGACGAGGTGGCGAAGATGTCCCGCACGGGGAAGCTGGCGGTGCAGCTGTCCCAGGAGCTGAAGGCGGCCCGCGGGGCGGTGGCGTCCGGGACGAGCAGCTTCACCGCGCAGCAGTCCGCGGCGTCCCAGCAGACGGTGCGCGCGAAGTAGGGGCCGGGGGTTCAGCCGGCCTTTGGCCTGGACAGCATGCCGGTCTTCGCCTTGACCGCGTGGACGTCGTCTCCGGGCGCGAGCACCACCTGCGTGTCGCGCGCCCCGGCGGAGACGGCCACCTCGGGGAAGCCGAACATGGAGTCATCCACGAAGGCGGGGAACGGCTTCTTCGCGCTGAACACCGTGACGCCGCCCCGGACGTAGCCGGTGAGCGGCGTCACCTCCTTGAGGGGGACGGTGTCGCACTTGCGGTCGCCGGAGAGGCGGGCGAGGGCCTTGAGGTCCAGCTCCGCCCCGGCGGGCACAACGGCGAAGCAGGGGCCGTGGCGGTCCCCGCGGCACACGAGCGTCTTGAACACCTGGGACTCGGGCAGCCCCACCTTGCGGGCCACGGCCTCGGCGGAGAGATCTGCCTCGTCCACCTCGTCGTGGCGGAGCGCGTGCGGGACGCCGAGCGACTCGAGGATGCGCACCGCGTTGGTCTTCATGGCGCGGGGGCCCCGGCGGGGCGGAACTCGGGGCAGCGCAGCACGGGTTGGCGCGGGTACTTGTCCGCGCGCACCGGGCAGAGGAGGAAGGTGCTGGTGGCGGTCTTCACGTAGCGCGGCGGGGCGGCGCAGCGGTGGCAGAGGCTGTCTGGCCACGGAAGCGGGGCGGGGGCGTCCTGGGACATGGTGCGGACAATGAGTGTAGCCGAGGTACCGTCCCGGCCCGGAGGCGCGGTCGCGGTGGGCGTCAGGTCGGATCGGCAACGCGCGCTTGTTCTTGCAGCGCCCGGGTGCAGGGGTGGGTGCGCCGCTCGGCGAAGCCGTCAACGAGCAGCGCCAGGCCGGAGAAGAAGACCAGGGAGATGCCGAGTCCCTGCGTGAAGTCCCCGCGGGTGGCCAGGCGGAGCAGCAGGCCCGCGATGCCCATGACCGACCAGGTGACCACGTACTTCGGCCAGGCGCGGTTGACCTTCTCCATCCGCTGCAGCTCCGCCTGCAGCGCCGGGCCCGGGGAGGCTTCCACGGCCGCTTGCAGGGTGCGGACCTGGGACGGCGTGCGGTAGCCCACCACGCCGCCCACCGTCACCATCACCAGTCCCATCAGCACGAAGGGAACGGCCACGGCCCAGTCCTTCGCCGCCCCCTCTGACGGTCACCCGAACCCCAGCGCGTAGCTCTGCCGCCCCTCGGCGCGGAACTGCGGGCCGGTGCGGCGAATCTCTGTTTCTCCCAGCGCGAGTGCCGCGGTGCTGGTGTGCACCGAGTAGCTCCCCAGCACCAGTTCATGCGGGTG
>VGRA01000267.1 GCA_016875515.1 Deltaproteobacteria bacterium
CGGAAGGTCCCACCGACATGGTCCGCTACGTGGACGAGCTGCAGTACGCGGGGAAGCGTGTCTTCATCCGCGTGGACTTCAACGTGCCGCTGGATGACCAGCGCCGCGTCACCGACGACACCCGGATCCGCGAGGCGCTGCCCACGCTGCAGCACGTGCTGGCGGCGGGCGGGAAGGTGATACTGGGGTCGCACCTGGGGCGGCCCAAGGGCGTGGATGCCGCGCTGTCGCTCCTGCCGGTGGCGCAACGGCTGTCGGAGCTGCTCGGGCGCAACCACGAGGTGCTGCTCGCGGACGACTGCGTGGGGGACGGCGTCCGGAAGATCGCCCGCGAGCTCAAGCCGGGGCAGGTGGTGCTGCTGGAGAACCTGCGCTTCCACAAGGAAGAGGAGGCCAACGACGAAGCGTTCGCGCGGGAGCTCGCCTCCCTGGCGGACGTCTACGTGAACGATGCCTTCGGGACCGCGCACCGGGCGCACGCCTCCACCGCGGGGATGGTGCCGTTCGTGAAGGAGAAGGCGGCCGGCTTCCTGATGCGCAAGGAGCTGCAGTACCTGGGCAAGGTCATCCGCGAGCCGGTCCGGCCCTTCGTGGCCATCCTGGGCGGGGCCAAGGTCTCGGACAAGATCAAGGTGATCGAGAACCTGCTGCCGCGGGTGGACGCGCTGCTCGTGGGCGGCGCCATGGCCTATACCTTCCTGAAGGTGCAGGGGGCGGAGGTGGGAGCCAGCCGCGTGGAGGCGGACAAGCTGGATCTGGCGCAGCGGTGCCTGGACGCGGCGGCGCGGCTGGGCAAGGAGATCGTCCTGCCGGTGGACCACGTGGTGGGGACCGAGCCCACCGCGAAGACGGCCACGCAGGACACCCCGGACCGGAACGTCCCGGCGGGCTGGATGGGGCTGGACATCGGGGTGAAGACCCGGGACCTGTACCGCCAGCACGTCCGCAGCGCGAAGACGGTGTTCTGGAACGGCCCCATGGGGCTGTTCGAGGTGGAGCATTTCTCCGCCGGCACGCGCGAGGTGGCGCAGGCCATGGCTTCCAACGCGGAGGCGGTCACGGTGGTGGGCGGCGGGGACAGCGCGGCCGCGGCCAACGAGATGGGCTACGGCGCCAAGATGAAGCACGTCTCCACCGGTGGAGGGGCCAGCCTCGAGTTCATCGAGGGGCGCGAGCTGCCCGGGGTGAAGGCGCTGGAAGTGAAGGGGAACTAGGGCATGCCAACGCGCAAGGACCGCCGGCCCGTGGTGGCCGGCAACTGGAAGATGCACAAGACCGCCGCCGAGGCGCAGGCGCTGGCGCGCGAGCTGCGCAACGCGCTGGGCGTGGTGCGGGACCAGGTGGAGGTGGTGCTCGCGCCTCCTTTCACCGCGCTGTACCCGGTGGGCAAGGCGCTGGAGGACTCCAACCTCTACCTCGCCGCGCAGAACTGCCACGCCGAGGCGCAGGGGGCGTTCACCGGCGAGGTGTCCGCGCCCATGCTGAAGGACGTGGGTTGCCGGTACGTCATCCTCGGTCACTCGGAGCGGCGGCAGCTGTTCGGCGAGACGGACGAGGGGGTGAACCGGAAGGTGAAGGCGGTGTTCGCCGCCGGCCTGCTCCCCATTGTCTGCGTGGGCGAGACGCTGCAGGAGCGCGAGGGGGGCCGGACGCTGGAGGTGGTCTCCCGGCAGCTCGCGGGAGGACTTGCCGGGCTGGACGCGGCCGCGGCGGCGCGCGCCGTCATTGCCTACGAGCCGGTCTGGGCCATTGGCACTGGGAAGACCGCCACCTCCGCCCAGGCGCAGGAGGTCCATGCCCACATCCGCGGATGGGTGGCGCAGGCGTTCGGGAAGGAGGTGGCCGCCGCGGTGCGCATCCAGTACGGCGGCAGCGTGAAGCCGGACAACGCGGCGGAGTTGCTCGGGCAGCCGGACGTGGACGGGGCGCTGGTGGGTGGCGCGTCGCTCAAGGCCGCAGACTTCGCCGCCATCGTGAAGGCGGCGTTCGCCTGACGGTCCTTGCCGTCCTTGCCCCACTGGGGGGCCGCTGCTAGAAGGCGCGTCCCTTTCGCATCAGTCCAGAGAGAAGCCATGTTGACCTTTGTCACCGCCGTCCACGTCTTCCTGTGTGTGTTCATGATCGCCGTGATCCTCCTTCAGCCGGGAAAGGACGCGGGCATGGGCGCGCTCTCGGGCGGCTCCGCCACCTCCGCCTTCGGCGGCCGCGGCGCGGTGACGGTGCTCTCCAAGGTGACCGCGGTCAGCGCGGCGCTCTTCTTCATGACGTCGCTCGGCCTGTCCTTTGCCGGCATGAAGGGCTCGGTGATGACGGCGGAAGTTGCCAATAAGGCCGCCGCGGCGGCTGCTGCAGCCGCCGCTGCGGACGCAGGCACGCCTGCCCCGGCGGAGCAGACGCAGCAGGGGACGGAGCAGGTCCCGGCCGCCGCCGCGGACGCCGGCACGCCGTGACATTTCGGTTGCGCCGCCCCCCGTTTGTGTGGGAGACGACGCGCCGCTGAACACGCCCAGGTGGTGGAATTGGTAGACACACCATCTTGAGGGGGTGGCGCCGCAAGGCGTGCGGGTTCGAGTCCCGCCCTGGGCACACGATGAAGGCTCCGAGGTTCGCCTCGGGGCCTTTTGTTTTCCGGAAGTCGCACCGGGCGCCGGGCCGGGTGACGACGCCACCCCGCCTGTCCACCTTGCCGCCCGGCGCGGGGGGACGGCCAATGCGGCGCGCAGCGGTGTGGACGGCGGTGACGTGGGGACTGTGGGGGTGTGGCGCAGCCGAACGGGTGGTGCCCGCCGAGCCGCTGCTGCTGGTGGAGCCGGCGTCGCTCGCCTTTGGCGACGTCCCCGTCCTCCATGCCGTGGAGCGAAGCGTCCGGGTCACCAACGCCAGGCGCGGCGCAGGTGCTGGGCGTGAAGGTGGAGAACGCCGGCAGCACGGCCTGCGCGGTCAAGGACGTGCGGGTGCTGGACGCTGGGGGAGGCGTCTGCTCGGTGCCCGGCGGGGAGCTGGAGGGGCTCGTGCTTGGCCCCACGGACAGCTTCTCCTTCATGGTGGGCTTCACCGCGCCGCCCGGCGTGCAGGGGGCCTGGACGGGCAGGGTGGGCTTTGCGCAGGTAAACCCGGCCGAGCCGCTGCGCACCGTGCCGCTGCGCGCGCAGGTGGGGGCGCCGTGCGTCGCGTGGACGCCCGCGTACCTGGACGTGGGGCTGTCCCGGCCGGACTGCCCGGCGCCGGAGGTTGAGGCGCGCCTGGAGAACCGGTGCGCGGTGCCCCGCACCGTGCGCGCCGTGCGGTTGAGGCCCGGCACCACGGACGGCGAGTTCGAGCTGCTGGCCGCGCCCGCGTTCCCGCTCCTGCTGGCGCCGGGAGTGGCGGCCCCGGTCCGCGTGCGCTACCGCGGGCAAGTGCCCGGGATGAACCTCGCGCCGCTGCTGGCGGAGGTGGAGGGCGAGCTGCTCCCGCTGGAGGCGACGCTGGTGGACGAGTCCTCTCCGCATGGGCGCCAGGTGGACCGCTGGGTGCAGGCAGACGCGCGCAAGATGGACGTGCTGCTGGTGGTGGACAACACCGCCTCCATGGTGGAGGAGCACCCGCGCTGGTGGCTGCCTTGCCCGCGCTGGTGGCGGGGCTCCAGCAGCGCGGCGTGGACTTCCACCTGGGCGTCACCACCCCCGGTCTGCTCCCGGCAGGGCCGGGGTGTCCCGGCGGGGCGGCGGGGGGCGAGGCGGGACGCCTGTTTCCGGTGGACGGCAGCCTCCCGCGCTGGGTGGCGGGGCGCACGGCAGACGCGGCCGGCAAGGTCCAGCGGTTGGCCCAGGTGGGGCGGCGCGCGCAGGTGGAGCGGGGAATGGAGGCGCTGCAGCGGGCCTTGTCCCCCCCGCTCGTGGACGGCGCGGATGATCCCCGGACGCCGCAGCCGCTGGACGGAAACGCGGGCTTCCTCCGGCCGGACGCCTCCCTGGCGGTCCTGGTGGTCTCGGACGAGGACGACCATTCGCCCGGTACGGTGGAGGGCCATGCGCGCTTCCTCGCCGGGTTGAAGGGGGCCGGGAAGGGGGCGCGAACGGTCGTGCACGCGGTGGTGCCTGCCGGGGCGGGCTGCGCCACGGCGGGACGGACCGGGGGGCGGTGGGAGGCCCTCGTCCAGCGGACCTTGGGGGAGCTGCTGGCGGCGTGTGCGCCGGACTGCGCCCCGCTCATGGCCCGGGTGGGGGCGAGGGCCGGGGCGCCCGCAGACCGCTTCCCGCTGTCATACCGGCCGGCTCCCGCGTCCGTGGAGGTGCGGGTGGAGGGGCGGGTGACGCAGGGCTTTCGCTGTGATCCGGTGTTCAACGAGGTGATCTTCGGCGCGCCTCCGCCACAAGGGAGCCGTGTGGAGGTGCGCTACGACCGGGCCTGCGGCGGGGCTGCCCCCTGAGGGAGCCGGGACAGAAAGTTGGGCGCCCTGAAAAGCGTGTGTAGCGTTGTCGCACACAAACGCACCTTTCAGGAGATCCCATGAGCGACGAGCGCGGCGTGCCAGGACAGATGGACCTTCCCCTCGCGGCGGAGAAGGAGGCGCCCCGGCCGGCGCTCCGAGTCATTGCCGGCGGGGGGCAGCGGCAGGAGGAGCCGCTGACGTCCCGGGACGCGGTGG
The DNA here is from genome assembly GCA_016875515.1 of Deltaproteobacteria bacterium. Classification (GTDB taxonomy): domain Bacteria; phylum Myxococcota; class Myxococcia; order Myxococcales; family Myxococcaceae; genus VGRA01. The sequence continues at coordinate 4,631 of VGRA01000267.1, forward strand.
TGCGCGTGCTGCTCGCCACCGGGGCAGACATGCTGCTGCGCCGCATCAGCCCCGAGCGGGCCGAGGAGGTGGAGCAGCAGGTGGAGCGGGTGCTCAAGCTGTTCGACCTGGTGGATGCCCGCCCGGAGTTGATGCCGCGGTTGGAGGCGGGGTTGCAGGTGCTGGAGGGGATGGTCCGGGAGGCGCGGACGTTCCGCAGGCGGCGCCGGGCGCCCTGATCTTTCCAACGCGCCGCACTGGCGCGTAGCATCCACCGGTTCGGAATGATGGAAGCCGGGGC
>VGRA01000268.1 GCA_016875515.1 Deltaproteobacteria bacterium
CCGCCGCGCCCGCCCCGGTCCCCGCGCTCACCCCGCCCCGCCCCACGCCGCTCGCCACCGCGCTCGGAGGCGCGTCCACCCTGCTTGTCCATGTGCATGTGCTCCGTTGATTCGGGTACCGCCGCCTCAGAAGGCGTAGCGGACGTTGGGGGTGACCGCGAAGCCGAGCGAACCGGACGCCAGGAGGAATGTCCCGGTCACCTCCAGCCCCACGGAGAAGTGCCGCAGCCGCGTGTGGTACGTCACCCCGGGCCCGGCAAACAGCAGCACGTCAGGGTCTGGGAGGAGCGCGCGCGGAGAGAAGAGCGCCACCCCCGCCCCCGCCCGCACGTACAGCCAGGTGCGCTTCACCTCTTGCGCGTCTGCAAAGCCGTACGCGTTGAACCGGACGGATGCCCCTGGCGCGAAGGCCGAGTAGTCCCCGGAGGCGAGCCCACCGCTTCGGCCCAGGTAGTCCGCGCCGGCCCGGTTGGCCGTCACCATGGCAAAGCCGGACACGCTCACCCGCTCGCCGAAGTCGTACCCCGCCTCCACGAGCGCCGCCTGCCCCGGGCTGAACGGCCCCCGGAAGGGCGCGTTCAACAGCAGGAAGCCACCGGCCTGGACGCCCAGGAAGACGCCGCGCTCGACCTCGTTGAAGCCTCGCGCAGCCGCCGCCTCGCTGGAGGGCGGGCCAGACTGGGCGAGGGCGAGCGCGGGCATGCAGGCCAGCGCGGCAATGAGCCGGGCAGGGATGGTCATGGCGGGAGGCACACTACAGCGGGGGCGCGTGCGGAGGTAGCGCTTACTCGCCGGACTGCTTGAAGACGAAGGGGTAGGTGACCACCACCACGCCGCCGCCCTTGGGCCTGGGGAATTCCCACGCCCGCACGCGCCCGGTCACGCACGCCTCCAGCTCCGCGTTGTCCACGGTGGAGGAGGCCACCTGGGACGAGGCCACGGTGCCGGCCGCGGAGATGACGAACTTGATGGACACCTTGCCGTTCAGCTTGGGGTTCCGCTGCAGCTGCGTCTCGTAGCAGTAGCGCACCTGGTTGATGTTGCGCCGGATGACCTGCCGGATGAGCTCCTTGTCCAGCGAGCCCACCACCGTTGCGTCCGAGGAGGTGATGCCAATGTCCACGGTCTTCTTGCCGCCCAGCATGCCGGTGCCGGTGCCGTAGCCGCCGGTGCCGCCGCCGCGCCCCTTGGTGCCAATGCCCCCAATCCCAATGGTGTCCCCCACCCCGCCGCCGCCCGCGCCCGCGCCCCGGAGCCCCAGCCCCCCCAGCCCCTGCGCGTCCCCGGGGGCCGCGCCGAACATGTTTCCCATGGCGCTCTTGAGCTCGCCGCCCAGCCCGTTGGCGCCGAAGATGGTGCTGATGCCGCCGCCCTGGTTCCCGCCGAAGATCTTCTCCGTCAGCATCCGGGCCTGGTCCTTCTTGCTCGGATCTCCCTTGGGCGCGGCGCGGGCGTTCTTCTTCGTCTCGTCCTTCTTGCCCATCTGTCCTTCGTCGCCGCGGCGCTTGGCCGCCATCTCCGTGTCTTCCTTCTTCTGGCGGAGCTTCTCGAGGAAGGGGTTCTTCTGCGTCTCCGGCGGCTTGACAATCAGCTTGGCCAGGCGCGCCGAGGCCCCGGACAGCTCGTCCGCGTAGGCGTCCCCCTCCGCGTCCCGGTTGAGCGCCGTCACCACGAACAGCGCCGCCACGAAGAACATCACCAGGAACACGTTCAGCACGCCATAGTCGATGGTCTCGCCCAGCGGCACCAGCACCGGCTGCGGCATGGGCTGCAGGGTGGCCTCCGCCACGATGCCGCCCAGTTCCACCGACACCAGCTCACCGGCATTCACCGTGTAGCCGCCGCCTGCCTCCACCGCGGCCTGGCTGCCCTCGCGCTCCACCGTGGCCCGCGCACCGCGCGGGGCGAACACCTGGAAGCTGCCCCCGTCCCCCAAGACGAGCGTGAACTCGCGGGCGCCGAGCGCCGCGTCCCCCATGGCGAAGTCCACCTTCTCGCCCTGCCCCACGGTGTAGCGGGTGGCCTTGCCGGGCGCGAGCAGGTGCTCGGCGAGGATCTGGTCCTTGCCCCAGCGCAAGCGGATGGACAGCCCCATGGCGCTGCTGGCCCGGGCCAGCCGCCGCGGCGGCACCACGGCCTCGCTCGCCGCGGGCATGTTGGGCACCACCACCGCGGGCATGTGGGGGAGCGTCACGGCGGCCGGCGCGTAGGCCGCAGCGGGAGGAGGAGGCGGCGGGGTGGCCACAACCACGGAGGGGAGCCCCTGCTCCACCGCCGGGGCCTGCACCGCGCCGCCCTTCCCGGTGGCCTCCACGCGCACGGTCATGTTGCCCAGCTTCAACTCGTCTCCGAAGGCGAGCGGCCCCTTGCTCACCCGCTTGCCGTTGACCCACGTGCCCTCGGTGGAGCCCATGTCGATGATGGACAGGCCACCGTCCGGCGCCGTTTCGATGATGGCGTGGATGCGCGAGACCTTCTCGTCCTCGAGGCACAGGTGCGCCGAGGCCAGCTTGCCAATCTTGATGATGTCCCGCTCGAAGTCCCTGGACAGCACCAGGGCATCACCGCGGTAGACCTTCAGCGTGAGTGCGACGGGCAAGACATCCTCCAGCTTCGTTCCAGCGGGGCGCGCGGGGGTTGAGACACCGCCCAGGCGCGCCGGGGTTCCGTGGGCGGGGCGGCTACAGTTCACCCACCGACTGCATGACCTCTTCCTTGAAGTCCTCCCGCACCCGGATGAGGTTGGAGTGCTGCACCTTCTTGCGCGCCTCCACGTACTCGCCGTCCGGCTTGGTGAGGTCGCCCTCGATGGTGTCGTCCTCGAAGTCGTACGCGGTGGTCTTGTTGTAGCGGACGTTCCCCTCGGCCTTCTTCTCCTGGGCCAGGGCCGGCGCCGTCGCCACCATCCCGAAAACGAGCATCCAACGCGTCATGGGCTTCCTCCCGCTGCGGTCCAACCGGCGCGCACCCTACCCCCGCATCCCCTCCCCGTTCCAGCGGCGAGTGAGCTCGGGTGACGGGCATGCGTCACGTCTGCGGCTCGTCCGGCGAGGGGGCGGGCGGCGCCGGGGCCGGGCGCGGTGACTCGGGCACCGGCTCGGGGGCAGGCGCCTGCTGCCCTGAAGCGGGAACGGTGGCCGGGGCCGCCGGGGGCGGGTTGGCCGCCGCCTTCGCCGCCGCGTCTGCCGCCTCCATTTCTGCCGCCTGCCTCAGCGCCTCCTCCTCCGCGCGCCTGGCCTCCGCCGCCTGGACGATGGCGGTCTCCACCGCCTGGATGCGCCCGTACACCGGGTGGTCCGCGGGGAGCTCCGTGCCGGACCGCTCCACGAACTTCCGGTAGAGCGCCAGCCCCTTGTCCAGCTCGCCCCTTGCGTCCACCAGCACCACGCCGCGCAGGAAGGGCAGCGCCGCCAGCTTCGGGTTCACCTTCTCCGCTTCGTCGTACGCGGCGAGCGCCTCGTCCGGCTTGCCCTGGCCGCGCAGGCACAGCCCCAGGTTGACGAGGACCTCGGCGTTCTTGCCGTCTGCCTGCAGCACGCGCCGCAGGTGGGCCTCGGCCGTGGGGTACTGCTCCTCCTGCAGCGCCAGCCTCGCCAGCGCCACGTGGGAAGGCAGGTAACCGGGGGCCACCTCCACGGCGCGCTTGAACAGGGCGCGCGCGGCCGCCGGGTCTCCCTCCTCCAGCCGGGCCAGCCCCAGCACGTGGTGGCGCTCGGGATCCGACTCGTCCAGCTTCAGCGCGAGCAGCCGCGCCGCCGGGTACTGCCGGCGCTCCGAGTGCACCCGCATCATCACCTTGTAGGCAGACGGCGTGCGCGCGTCCCGCATGAGCGCCTCGCGGGACAGATCCAGCGCCCGATCCAGCTCCCCGTTCTGCCGGTAGATCTCCGCCAGCCGCGCCCGCGCGCCGGCGTCATCCGCGTAGACCTCCAGGATGGAGTGGTAGATGCGCACCGCCCCCCTCACGTCCCCGCGGTTCTGGGTGATCACTGCCAGGTTCTCCGCCGCCTGTCGCAGGGTGGGCTTCTCGGACAGCGCGCGCTGGTAGTGCGCTACCGCCTCGTCCACCTTGCCCTGCCGCTCGCACGCGACCCCCAGGTTGTACCAGCCCTCGGCGAACCGGCCGTCCTCCTCCACCACGCGGCGGAAGGCCAGCTCCAGGGTCTTGGAGTCCGGGCGACCCTTCGGATCGTTCACCTTGGCCACCGCGTCCTCGAAGCTGCGCTGGGCGCGGGGGGACAGCTTCACCTCTTCCGCCGCGGCGGTCTTCACCGGCTGCTCGGACACCTTCGGTCCGGACAGGTCCACGTTGGAGGCGGCCTTGGGGCCCACGCAGCCCCCGGCCACCGCGAGCGCGGCGGCGACCAACCACGGCTCCTTCGTCATCCAGGGGTGCTTCACGGCGCGTCCTCCGGCTCCACGTTGGCGTCCACGGCGGTGGGGGCGGCCCGCGGCGGGGCGTGCAGGTCCTGCGTGCTCTCGCGGATCTCCCGGGCCTTCTGCGCGTTGGCCTTCGCCTGCTCCGGGGTCACCACCGGCACGGGCTGGACCGCGGTCAGCAGGTCCCCGCCCACCAGCATGTCCCGCCCCACCTTTACCTCGGCGGGCGGCTCGTCCACCTTCGGCCACGCGGCGGGGCGCAGCACGCGCAGCTGGGCCAGCGCGTCCCGGCTGCAGTCATTGGAGAGCCCCAGCTCCTGGGACTTGCGCACGGTGGCGGCGAACGCCTCGGCGGCGTTGCCTTTCACCGGGGTGGCCTGCTCGGCGAACTGGGCCTTGATCTCCTCGGCCAGGTCCTCGCCCACCCCCTTGGGCATGGGAGCGTTCTCGATGCTCCGCGCCATGTGCGCGAAGCCCAGCCCAATCTGCTGCAGCGCGCAGACGCCCG
>VGRA01000269.1 GCA_016875515.1 Deltaproteobacteria bacterium
CCGCGCGCGGAGACGGACAGCCGCTGCAGCTGAACCCCCTCATCTCCGAAGCGTACGGAGGCGGGGGCGTCCAGCTTCCAGCTTGCTCCGGGGTAGTCCAGCCCGAGCACCTCCAGCGCCAGCCCCTGCCGGTCCCTGTCCAGCGTGCCGCCCGCGTGGAAGACGAGCGAGGTGAGGCCGCGCAGCCGCGCGTCCACCTGCACGGCGCGCCCGCGGGTGGATGCCTCGGCAGACACCTCGCTGAAGGCACGGTCTGCCACCGTGGCCTGCGCCACCTTCAGCTTGCCGGAGGTCTCCCAAGGGCGGCGGAGGTCCGGCAGGGAGGCGTCCAGCAGCAGCCCCTGCAGCCGGGCGCCGGAGAGAGTGAGCTGCGGGAAACGACCGGTCAGCGACAAGGAGAGGCCCTGGAGGGGGCCGCGCGCCGAGAGTGAGGCCTTGCCACGCCCGGACAGCGGGAGCGGCTCGCTGCCGGTGAGGGCGGCCAGCGTCCGGGTGAACGTGCCGAGGTCTGCCATGTCTGCGCTCCCCTGCAGCGCGAGCGCCTCTGCGGTGCCGCTGCCCGAGGCGCGCAGCGAGGCGCCGGGCAGGGCCGCGGTGAGCTCCTGCAGCTGCAGCTTCCCGTCCTGCGCCGTGGCGCGCAGCCGCGCCGGCCCCACGCCCGTGTGCCGCAACGTGCCGGGCAGGACGTCCACTTCGAGTCGGCCGGTCAGCGTCTGCAGCGTGCCGTGCGCGGACGCATGTGCAGTGACCGAGAGGGAGGAGGGCGGTCCGGCCTCCAGCAATTCCGAGAGGTCGACCTGCGAGGCTTCCAGCTGCAGGTCCTCCAGCCGGAAGCGGGCCAGGTCCAGCCTCCCGGAGAGCGCCGCGGTGGCGGCGGCCGCCGCGGCGTCCAGCTTCACCGAGAGGAAGTTGCCCGCCTGCGTGGCCTCGGCGCTGGCGGTCACCGGCACGCGGAGCGGCCAGCTGCCCACGAGCGCTCGGGCGGGGGCCGGCGGCAGCAGCAGGCGGGGGATGCGCAACTGCGCCTGCTCCGTGCCGCTGCGCTGCCCCTCGAGCTGCACCTCGGCCCCGGCGAGCGAGGCGGTGCCGCGCGCGGTGAGGGCCTCGCCGGCCAGCGTCCCCGAGAGCGCGGCCTTCAGCGGGCCGTTCACGGGACTTGCCGCCGTCCCTTCGAGCGACAGGTGTGCGGTGGCGGCCAGCGGCACGGTGGTCCCGCTGGCCGAGGCGGAGACCGACAGCGCTGGCAGCCGCAGCCGCTCGGTGGACTCTCCCCCTGCATCCATCTCGGCAAAGGAGAGGGCCGCCCCCGGCACGCGCAGCGCGTCCACCTGGAAGGACAGCCGGGGCAGCCCCGAGGAGGGCCCCTTGCCGGCCAGCGCGCGTGAGAGGTTGAGGCCGCGGGCGTCCTGGCGCAGCGGCAGCTCCAGCCCCTCCACCGAGAGCGCCTCCACGTGGACGCGGCGGTCCCACAAGGCGAGGGGTCGCCACGAGAGTTCCACCGCGCGGGCGCGCAGCGCCGGCTCACCCTCCGGGGTGTCCAACCGGACGTCCTCGAGCCGGAGGTGCGCGGGCGAGAGGGACAGCCGCGCCACGTCCAGCTTGCCCGCCAGCGCGCCGGCCGCTGCGGCCAGCGCACGCGCGCGCACCCAGTCCTCGCCGGAGGGCGAGAAGAGCCACAGCAGCCCGCCGCCCGCGAGCGCGGCCATGCCCAGCGCGAGGAACGCGGCACCCCGTGCTGCGCGGCGGATGAACGGGCGGGCCATGGCTAGAACGCCTCCCCGATGGAGACGTGCAGCGTGCAGGGGCTCTCCGGCGAGCCGGCGAAGGCGGGGTTCTTCGACTCGAACAGCCCGAAGCAGCCGGACGAGACCGGCACCGCCCCCACCTGGCCCACCGCGGGCAGCACCGGCAACGTGGGCCCCACATTGAGCCGCCGCGCCACGTCCAGGCGGATGGGTCCCACCAGCGTCCGGTACCGGAGGCCAAGGCCCACCGCGTGCTGCAGGATGCCTGTCACCGCGGAGGGGCTCGCGGGCAGCCCCGCCTGCGTCACGGTGCCCACGTCGTAGAAGCCGGCCAGCACCACGTCCCGGGACAGCGCCCAGCGCAGCTCCAGGGAGCCCTCGACGATGCCGTTGCCCCCCACCGGGACGGTGGATACCAGCTCCTCGCCCGCGCTGGAGGTAGCCAGTGTGGCGGCGAGCGGCGAGAGGCGGCGGTTGTTGAAGCCGCGCATGCCGGGGCCGCCGCTGAAGAAGCGCGAGACGATGGGCGAGCCCGTGGCGGCGCCGCGCGAGGGGATGAGCGTCCCCAGCCGCAGCCGCCCCGCCAGGGTGAACTGCTGCAGCCCCCCGAAGCTCAGGTAGCCGCGCGCCTCCGGCATCACCCGCGTGTAGGCGAAGCTGCCGCCCAGCAGCCCCCCGGCCTGCTGCAGGTTGAGCGCCAGGTAGTAGCCGCGCCGCGGCTCCAGCCTGTCGTTGCGGCGGTCCCACTCCGCGGTGAGGTCCGCGTAGCTGATGAGGCACGGGTTGGGGCAACCGTAGGCCCCGGAGGGGGAGCGGCCGGTCAGCTGCGCCTGCCCCTCGTCGAACAGGTAGGCCTCCAGGTTGTACGACGGGAAGATGCTGAGGGACGGGTGCGGCTGCCAGGCGGTGCCGAAGCGGCCGCGCGCGCCGTAGTAGCGGAAGGCCGGCTCCACCCCGCGCTCCAGCTCCGCGGTGGCCTGCGCGCGCACGTCCCGGAAGAGGAAGCGCGGCTGCTCGAACTCGCCGAGCAGCGACAGCACCGGGCTGGGGGACTGCGCCAGCGGCGAGTTGGACGCCCACGCCCACGCGCTGGGGAGGAAGGCCACGCCCGCACGGCCGCGCACGGTGAGGCGCCGCAGGCTGCCGAGGAAGTTGCGGTCCGTGTACTCCGCAATGCCGCGCAGCTCGTTGCGGGCCTGGTCCAGCCCCAGCCCCACGCCGGCCCGCAGCGTGTGGAAGGGGGCCTCGCGCACGTCCACCACCACCGGCACGGTGAGGCTCGCGCGGTCCGGGGCGCCGCGGTTCACCTTCACCGCGCCGAACACCCCCATCTTGAAGACGCGGCTCTGGGCATCCAGCAGCGCGGTCTCGCTGTACCAGGCGCCCTTCTTCACCGCCCCCTCCGCCTGCTCCACGATGCGCGCCGGCCGGATGGTGGGGTTGGGGCCGGTGCTGACGAAGATGCTGCCAAAGCGGTAGCGCGGCCCGGGAGCCACCTCCAGCTCCACGCGCGCCTCCCGCCGGCCGGTATCCACCACCACCTCGCCCTCCACCGAGACCTCCACGTAGCCCAGCCCGGACAGCTTCGAGCGAAGCGCCGGCTTCACCTCCGCCCACGCCCCCTCGCGGAAGGTGTCCCCCACGCGCAGCCCCAGCTCGTCCTTTAGCTCCCGCCGCTGCTCTGCGGGGAGCCCCTCCAGCCCGCGGAGGACGAGGGACTGGATGCGGGTGGGAGCCCCCTCCTCTACCTCCACGGTGAGCGCCACGCGCCCCTTTCCCGCGGGGGTGACGGTGTCGGACAGCACGCGGGCGTCGTAGTGGCCGTTGGCCTCGTACAGCCGCTCGATGCGGCGCAGGTCCGCCTGCCACGCGGAGGGCTCGAAGGGCTGCGCCGTCTCCCACGGCCACGGCGGCGCCTCCGCGGTGAGGATGCGCCGCTTCACCTCCTCCTCGGGGACAGCCCGCGCCCCCTTGACGGTGAGCGACCTCACCGCCGGCCCCTCGGGGCTGACGTGCGCCCCGGCGCAGGCGCAGAGCAGCCCCAGCGCCAGGGGCGCGAGCGGGCCGTGGTTGTGCGGGCGGGGGCGGGGACGCACCTGGGGTGGCAGCGGGCGCCTTACCGTCCGGCCTCCTGGGTGAGCCGCCTGAGCCAAGCGGCGCGCGCGGCGGCCTCCGGCTGGTCTGCAAGAACGTCCATGTCCCACTCCACCCGGTAGCTCCAGTTGGACGGTCCGGTGGTGCCCGGCAGGTTGACCCGCTCGCGGCGGGCGAAGACGTCCTGCCAGGGCAGGATGCAGAGGTCGCTGGTGGAATTCAGCGCGGCGGCGACGAGCGCCCCGTGCACGCGCGGGGTGAAGGTGGCGTCCGCCCCGTCCATCCCCTGGAACTCCGGGTAGGCGGCGGCCACGGCGGCGCGGGTGTGTGGCGTTTCCGCCTCCCACCACCCGGCGAGCGTCTCGGTGTCATGGGTGCCGGTGGTGGCGAGCGATACGGCCGGGTACGCGCGGGGGTCCCGGTAGGTGCCCCCGTCCCGCTCCCAGCGCATGACGCAGTAGCCGGGCAAGTGCAGTTGCCCCAGCACCTCGCGCACGAAGGGCGGGATGACCCCCAGGTCCTCCGCCACGATGCCGGCCCCTTCCGAGAAGAGGCGGAAGTTGGCCTCGCCCAGCGCGCGCTGGGCCGGCTCGTCCGCGGGGACGAAGCGGCCGTCCGGCGTGGCGGCGTCCCGGATGTACTGGCGGAAGTAGCCCACCGCGTGGTCGATGCGGCGCACGTCGTAGGTGGCCGCCGCGTGCGCGGCCCGGGCGCGCAGCCACGCGTTGCCGGTGGCCGACAGCGCAGGGAAATCGAAATACGGCAGCCCCCAGTCCTGGCCGGTGGCGGAGAAGTCGTCCGGGGGCACGCCCAGCCGCGCGTCCCGCCGCAGCAGCGTGGGGTTGGCCCAGCAGTCCGCGCTGTCCTGCCCGATGATGAACGGCTCGTCCCCGCACAGCAGCACCCCGAGGCTCCGGGCGTGGGCGCGCACCGCGGCCCACTGCTCCGCGCACAGCCACTGCAGCCAGGCGTGGAAGCGCACCTCGCGGGCGAGCGTGCGGCGCGCCTCGTCCAGCGCCGCCGGGTGCCGGTC
>VGRA01000270.1 GCA_016875515.1 Deltaproteobacteria bacterium
CCAGCCCGAAGAGGACGGGCACCAGGTCCAGCTGCCAGCGGTAGCTCATCTCCGGGCCGAAGTCCGGGTCGTTGGCGAAGGCGCGGGTGCCGGCGCCGCCCAGCCGGGTGAAGCCCCCTTCCGCGGCCACGGCGAGCGAGCGGGCGAACGGGAGGCGGAAGCGCAGGGCGAGCGCAGCCCCGGGCACCACCGCGCGGCTGCCCACGGCGGGCACGTCCGGGGCGGCGGACACGTTGCCGGCACGGCCGGCGGGGAGGATGCCCGCCAGCTTCAGGCCCACCTCCAACCCCAGCTTCTGGTCCTTCGGCGGCGGGGGGGCGGCCTGCACCTGCTCCTCGGGCCCGGGGGGAGGGGGGCGGGTGGCCTCGGCGGCAGCGCGGGCGCGCTCCTCGGCGGCGGTGGCCACGCTGGCGTCGTCGTTGTCCACCTCCAGGTCCCGGGCCTTGCCGGCCGCGAGCGACCAGGCGCCCAGGACGCTGGCCTCCACCGCGGGGAGGGCGGCGTCCTGCGTGCTGCGGTAGCGCGCGAGCGTCTCCAGCCCCACCTGCTTGAGCGGCTCGGGGATGGCCGGCTCCTTGATGACCTGGATGAAGCGCTCGGTGGCCTCGGCCTGGCGCACGGCGGCGGAGACGGTCCACTCGGGGGACTTGAAGGTGGACACCTCGTCGTAGGCGGAGAGGCCCGCCTTGAAGGCGTCCCGCTTGGCGGAGAAGGTCTTCTCCAGGTTGGCCGGGGCGGGGTCCACGTCCAGCTCGTCGAACGCCTGCAGGGTGTAGCCGGCGAGCAGGTAGCGCGCGTGGGCGGCCGCGTCCGTCCCGGCGGGGTGTTCCTGGGCGTTGAACTTGCGGGCCGTCCAGTCCGCCACCACGGCGGCGTAGGCGGCCCTGGCCTCCTCCGGCTTCTTGAGGGCCTGCAGCGCCTCGCCCTCGCGCAGCCGGGCGTCCAGGAACAGCTCCCCGCAGCCGGGGGCCTTCATCACCTTGGCGGCCACCGCTTTCACGTCCCTGAGGCGGGCCTGCCAGTCCTCGGGCGTCCTGGTGGGCTTCTGCAGGACGGCGGCGAGCCGCTTGGCGTCCGCGTCACAGGGGACGCGCTTGGCGTCCGGGGCCTTCCGGGGGACCTGGGCGTGCGCGGACAGCGCCCACAGGACGCACAGCGCGCCGAACGTCTGGCGGATCAAGGACACCCTCCTCGGTTCTGGCCCAGGGGCACCCCCGCTGGGTGGGCGGGGGCCGGGAAAACCGATCACGCACCCTAGTCCGGCTCAGCCCTTCTGTGGAATTGACTGCGCGGCGAGCAGCTGCGGCAGCACCCCCTGCGAGGCAGTCCCCTCCGGCAGCAGGGTCAGCCGGGCGTTGCCCTCCACCAGCTTCTGGGCCTCCAGCACCTGGAAGAGGGCCTCCATCACCTCGGGGTCCTGGGCAATCCCCTGAAGCGCCTCGCCCACGATGCGCGGGCGCAGCGCGGAGGCCTTGGCGAACTCCACGGCCGCCTGCCGCTCGGCCGTGCTCGCAATGAAGCTCACCTGGTTGGCCCCGTGCTGGCGGATGGCGGAGGTGACTTGGCGGAGGCGGTTGACCACCTTCTCCTCGATCTGCCGGATCATCCCCTCGTCCCGGAAGTGCACCTTTCGGATGTAGACGCTGCCCAGGGTGAAACCCCAGCGGCTGGAGGTGGGGGACACCTCGCTGCGCACCGCGTGGCTCATGGCGTGGCGGCTCTCCATCATCTCGGAGAGCTTCATGTTGGAGAGGCACCGCACCGCGGCGTTGGAGACGTTGGCGGCGAGCGAGCCGCGCGGGTCCGAGTTTTCGAAGAGGAACTTCACCGGGTCCGAGATGGCCATCTCGTACCAGACGCCGATGCCCATGGGCGCTCCCTCTTCCGAGTTGACCGCCTGGCTGCGCAGGTACTGCTGGTCCAGCCGCAGGTCCACCACCTGCCGGCTGCCCAGCCAGTTCACCACCAGGGCCTTCCAGCCCAGCCTGGGGAAGAGCGAGTGCAGCCCGGGCTCGTCCAGCACCGCCTCCACCTTCCCGAACAGCAGGTAGACGTGGCAGGTGCGCTCGCGCACGGTGGTGTAGAGGCCGAACAGCCGCAGCAGTCCCAGCGCCACCGGGACGCCGAACGCCGCGAGGAAGCCGCCGAACAGGACGCCTGCCATCATGGCTTCACCCCCAGGAGGACCGACTGCGCCTTCTGCAAGAGCTGCAGCCGGGCGTTGCGGACGTAGGCCTTCAGCGACAGCGGCCCGGAGGCCTTGAGCGCGCGCAGCTGCGCGGCCTGGGCCAACAGCGGCTCCACCTCCGCCTGCGCCTTGAGCGTCTCAATCTCCACCGCGCGCCGGCTCTGCACCAGCTTCTGGTCCGCGGAGGCCTGGGCGAGCGAGATGTCGGACGAGACGTGGTTGTGGGCGGTGTTGATGGCGGCGAGCGCGGACTCCACCTCCTGCGGCGGGTCAATGCCGGTGATGAGGGACGCGTCCAGGATGACGCCGTAGCGGGCCTCGGAGCCGCGGCACTCGCGGTCCATGGACTCGTTGAGGTCCCGCAGGTTCTTGCGCAGGTCGTTGATGGAGACGCCGGACACCTCGGTGGCGTCCGCGGGCTGGCTGCCGCCGTCCGCCTCGGGGCGGCGCGGGGCCTCGAACGAGGCAATGCGCTCGCGCAGGATGGAGATGAAGTAACCCATCACGTGGGCCAGGGGCCGCTTCACGCCGAACATGAAGGCGTAGAGGTTCTTCTCCGAGACGCGGTAGCGGATCTGCCCGGTGAGCCCCACGTTGAGCTGGTCCTTGGTGACCGCGTCCAGCACCGTGCCGCCCTGGTTGGCGGTGGGGTACTCGGGGTCCCACGCCATGCCCACGGTGGCGGTGGCCACGGACACCTTCACCACCTGCTCCCACGGCATCTTGAAGTACGGCCCGCCCGGCTTGATGACCTCCAGCTGCGGGTAGACGTACCGGTCCTCGTCCGCGCGGGCGAGCCCCTCGCTCATCCGCCCCTCGGCCGTGGTGGCGGCCCCAGTCCCCAGCCGCTTGGCGCGGCCGAAGACCAGCTTCACCGCCCGCTCGTTCTGGTTCACGGTGAAGAAGCCCGTGAGCACGTACCGGATGAACAGCCACCCGGCCAGGCCGAGCAGCACCCCGGGCCAGAAGCCGGAGGTCACCTCCAACGCCAACTCCTCTTCCATGTGTCTCCCCCCTGGGGGTGCTGCCTACAGCGGGATGTTGCCATGCTTGCGCGGCAGGTTCTCCTGCCGCTTGTCCTTCAGCATCTCCAGCGCGCGGATGATCTTCCCGCGCGTCACCTCCGGCTTGATGACCTCGTCCACGTAGCCCAGCTCCGCGGCCTTGAACGGGTTGGCGAACTTCTCGCGGTACTCGGCGGTGAGGCGGGCGCGCTCGGCGGCCGGGTCCTTCGCCTTGAGCAGCTCGTTGCGGAAGATGATGTTGACCGCGCCCTCCGGGCCCATGACGGCAATCTCGGCGGTGGGCCAGGCGAAGTTGACGTCCGCGCGGATGTGCTTGGAGGCCATGACGTCATACGCGCCGCCGTAGGCCTTGCGGGTGATGACGGTGATCTTCGGCACGGTGGCCTCGGCGTAGGCGTACAGCAGCTTGGCGCCGTGGGTGATGATGCCGCCCCACTCCTGGTTGGTGCCGGGGAGGAAGCCGGGCACGTCCACCAGCGTCACCAGCGGGATGTTGAAGCAGTCGCAGAAGCGGACGAAGCGGGCGGCCTTGATGGAGGCGTTGATGTCCAGGCAGCCGGCGAGCACCGCGGGCTGGTTGGCCACCACGCCCACGCTGCGGCCGTTCATGCGGGCAAACCCCACCACGATGTTCTTCGCGTAGTGCTCCTGCACCTCGAAGAAGCGGCGGTCGTCCACGAGGGCGCGGACCACGTCCTTGATGTCGTACGGCTTGTTGGGGTTGGCCGGGACCACCGCCTTGAGCGCGGCGTCCTCGCGGAACGGGTCATCTTCCGTGGGCACCACCGGGGCGTCCTCGCCGTTGTTGGACGGGAGGTAGGAGAGCAGCTCGCGGGCGGAGGCGATGCAGGCCTGCTCGCTGTCCGCGGCGAAGTGGGCCACGCCGGACTTCTGGTTGTGCGTCAGCGCGCCGCCCAGGTTCTCCTTGGTCACCTCCTCGTGCGTCACCGTCTTGATGACGTCCGGGCCGGTGATGAACATGTAGCTCGTGTCCTTCACCATGAAGATGAAGTCCGTGATGGCGGGCGAGTAGACGGCGCCGCCCGCGCACGGCCCCATGATGAGGGACAGCTGCGGCACCACCCCGGAGGCGAGCGTGTTGCGCAGGAAGATGTCCGCGTAGCCGGCCAGGGACTCCACGCCCTCCTGGATGCGCGCGCCGCCCGAGTCGTTGAGGCCGATGACCGGGGCCCCCACGCGGGTGGCCAGGTCCATCACCTTGCAGATCTTCTGCGCGTAGGCGCCGGAGAGGCTGCCGCCGAACACGGTGAAGTCCTGCGCGAAGACGAACACCTTGCGGCCGTCCACGGTGCCGTGGCCGGTCACCACGCCGTCACCGGGGATCTTCTTGTCCCCCATGCCGAAGTCGGTGCTGCGGTGGGTGACGAACTTGTCCAGCTCCTGGAAGCTGCCCGGGTCCAGGAACAGGTCAATGCGCTCGCGCGCGGTCAGCTTCCCGGACTCGTGCTGCTTGGCAATGCGGTCCGCGCCGCCGCCCTGCTCGGCCAGCGCCTCCAGCTTCTCCAGCCGCTCGCGGAGCGGGTCCACCGCGGGGGCAGGCGGGGCCGCCTTCGCCGCAGGGGCTGCCGGGACCGCGGGGGCCGCTGCCCTCTGGGGCTTGGCCGCGGCAACGGCCCTCGGCGCCGGCTTC
>VGRA01000271.1 GCA_016875515.1 Deltaproteobacteria bacterium
CCGGCCCGCCCACGCGCACGGTGCTCCTCGGCGCGAGCGGCTCCTCCAGTCGGAGATCTCCCTGCTCGGGCGCGAGCGCCGCCTGGAGCAACGGGCCGAAACGGCGTGGCGCAGCGACGGTCACCGGCGCTCCCCGCGCAGCCGCTCGAGCAGCTCCGGCCCCGTCTGGGTGATGTCCCCCGCCCCCAGCGTCAGCACCAGGTCCCCCGGCTGCAGCCGCTCCAGCAGCGCTGCCGGCAGGTCCCCGCGCCGCTCCACGAACGTGACGTCCCGGTGGCCAAACGCCGCCACCTGCTCCGCCAGCTGCGCCCCGCCCGCGTGGGGGATGGGCTCCTCCCCCGCGGCGTAGACGGAGGTGACGAACAGCACGTCGGCGTCGTTGAACGCCCTTGCAAAGTCCGACATCAGATCCCGCGTCCGCGTGTACCGGTGCGGCTGGAAGACCGCCACGATCCGCCGCCCGAACGCCCGCCGCGCCCCCGCCAGCGTGGCCCGCAGCTCCTCCGGGTGGTGGCCGTAGTCGTCCACCACGGTGATGCCATTGAGTTCCCCGCGCACGGTGAAGCGCCGCTGCACCCCGGCAAACCCGGCCAGCGCCTCCTTCACCACCGGCAGCGGCACCTCCAGTTCGTCTGCCACCGCCACCACCGCCAGGGCGTTGAGCGCGTTGTGCGCCCCCACCATCTTCACGGAGAAGTCCCCCAGGTCCTCTTTGCGCCGGAAGACGCGGAAATGCGTGGAGAACCCCTCCAGCCGGACGCTCTCCAGCCGGTAGTCTGCCGTGTGCGCGCTGCCGTACGTGACGAAGCGCTTCTCCACGTCCGGCAGCAGCGCCTGCACGTTGGGGTGATCCAGGCACAGCACGTTCAGCCCGTAGAAGGGCACGCGGTTGCAGAAGTCCACGAAGGCCGCCTGCAGCGCCTTCAGCGAGCCGTAGTGGTCCAGGTGCTCCGGGTCAATGTTGGTGACCACCGCGATGGAGGGGTGCAGCCGCAGGAAGCTGCCGTCCGACTCGTCTGCCTCCACCACCATCAGGTCGCCGTTGCCCAGCTTGGCGTTGGAGTCCAGCACGTTGACCTTGCCTCCCACCACCGCGGTGGGATCCAGCCCTGCCGCCGACAGCACCGTGGCCACCATGGACGTGGTGGTGGTCTTGCCGTGGCTGCCCGCCACCGCCACCGCGTACTTCAGCCGCATGAGCTCCGCGAGCATCTCTGCCCGCGGGATGACCGGGATCTTCCGGTGGCGCGCCGCCACCACCTCCGGGTTGTCTGCCTTCACCGCGGAGCTGGTCACCACCGCGTTGGGCTGCAGCAGGTTCTCCGTCCGGTGGCCCAGGGACACCGTCGCGCCCAGCTTCTCCAGCCGCCGCGTGATGTCGCTCGCCTTCAGGTCGCTCCCGGAGACGCGGTAGCCCAGGTTGAGCAGCACCTCGGCAATCCCGCTCATGCCAATGCCGCCAATGCCCACGAAGTGCACGTGCGCCGCGTGGCGCGTCTTGAACAGGGACTGTGGCCTCTGGCTCATCTCGACTTCTCCTCCGGCGGCAGCGTGCGCCCGTCCGGGCCCCAGCGGTCCAACATCATCTGGACCAACGCGTCCGCGATTTCCTTGGCCGCCTCGGGACGCCCGAGCAGCGCCGCCTTCTTCTCCATCTGCAGCCGCCGCTCCGGATCCCCGTGCAGCCCGCGGATGGCCTCCGCCAGCCGCCCGCCGGTCAGCTCCGCTTCCCGGAACATCAGCGCCGCACCGGAGTCCACCAGCGCCCGCGCGTTCACCTCCTGGTGGTTGTCCGCGGCATGCGGGAACGGCACCAGGATTGCCGCCTTCTTGCAGACGGTCAGCTCCGCCACCGTCGTGGCCCCCGCGCGGCACACCACCAGGTCCGCGAGCGCGTACGCCCGCGACATGTCGTCAATGAACTCCACCACGTCCGCGGCGACGCCGGCGTCCCCGTAGGCCTTCCTCACGGACTCCAGGTCTGCCTTGCCGGTCTGGTGCGTCACGTGGAGCGCGGGCCCCATATCTTTGAGCAGCGCCAGGGCCTCCACCACGCGCGTATTCAGCCCCCGCGCCCCGAGCGACCCGCCGAAGACCAGCAACTCGAACCGCTCGTGCGCCACGCGGCTGCGCAGATAGTTCTCCAGCAGCACCCGCCGCACCGGGTTCCCCACCAGGTGCGTCTTGCCCGGCGCGAAGGCCGCCCGCGCTTCCTCGAAGCTGACGAAGACCGCGCGCACGAACCGGCCGAGGATCTTGTTGGTCATCCCCGGAAGCGCGTTCTGCTCCTGCACCGCCGTGGGCACCCGCTGCAGCCACGCCGCCAGCACCACCGGCCCGGACGCGTACCCGCCCACCCCCACCACCACGTCCGGCCTGTGCTTCCACAGCAGCATCCAGCTGGAGAGGAACGCCCGCGGCAGGGCCAGCAGCCCCTTGAGCAGCTTCAGCCCCCCCATGCCCTTGAGCCCGTGCACCGGGATGGTCTCCAGCGCGTAGCCGCACGCCGGCACCACCCGCGCCTCCAGCCCGCGGTCCGTCCCCACGAAGACCACCCGGTTGCGCGGGTGGCGCGTGGAGACCTCGTCTGCCAGCGCGATGCCGGGGAACAGGTGGCCGCCCGTGCCGCCGCCGGCGATCATCACCTTCACGCCCCCACCTCCGCCGCCTGCATCCGCATCACGTTGGAGACGGTCCGGCTGCGCGAGCGCTCCGGCGCCCCGGCCCCCACGCTGAGCAGCACCCCGGTGGCTGCCATCAGGATGATGAGCGAGCTGCCCCCGTAGCTGACGAACGGCAGCGTCAGCCCCTTGGTGGGCGCCAGCCCCATGGCCACCGACATGTTGATGATGGACTGCAGCGCAATCAGCCCGGTGATGCCAATGGCCAGGTACGCGCCAAAGCTCTCCGTGGCCGAAAGCGCCGCCTTCAGCCCGCGCCAGATGACGATGCCGTACAGCCCCACCATCAACAGGATCCCGGCCAGCCCCAGCTCCTCTCCCACGATGCTGAAGATGAAGTCCGTGTGCGCCTCCGGCAGGAAGTACAGCTTCTGCATCCCGTTGCCCAGGCCCAGCCCCCACACCCCGCCGCTGCCAATGGACATGAGCGACTCGGCCACCTGGTAGCCCACCGTGTGGCGGTGCGCCCACGGGTCCAGGAACGCCGTGATCCGCTTCATCCGGTACGGGGAGGAGACCACCGCGTACCACGCCACCGGGATCACCACCGGGACCAGCAGGGCCAGGGAGCCCAGCCTCGCCCCCGCGGCCAGGAGCAGCACCATGAGCAGCAGCCCCAGCACCACCGAGGAGCCGAAGTCCGGCTGCGTCATGCACAGCGCCACCAGCACCCCGCCCACCAGCAGGTGCGGCAGCACCCCGACGCTGAACGTGGCCACCTGCTCCTTCTTCTTCGCGAGCGAGAAGGACAGGTAGACGATCCACGCGAACTTGAGCAACTCCGTGGGCTGGAAGCTGATGCCCGGCACCCGAAGCCAGCGCCGCGCCCCGCCCACGCTCACCCCCAGCCCCGGGACGAAGAGCGCCAGCATGGCCAGCACGGCCAGGCCCAGCAGCGGGTAGGCCAGCCGCCCCAGCCGCCGGTAGCCCAGCTTCATGGCCGCCGCCATGGCGCCCAGCCCCAGCACCGCCGCCACCGCCTGCCGCTTCAGGTAGTAGAGCGCGTCTCCCAGCTTGTCCTGGGCCGTGACGGCGGAGGCGGAGTACACCATCACCAACCCCAGCCCCACGAGCGCGAGCACCGCGGACAGCAGCAGCATGTCCACCTTGGGGGCATTGCGTGCCTGGATGGCCATCAGGTCAGGTCCCTCACCGCGCGCTTGAACTGCTCGCCGCGGTCCTCAAAGTTCTTGAACTGGTCGTACGACGCGCACGCAGGGGACAGCAGAACCGTGTCACCGGACTTCGCAAGTTCCCGGGCGCGGCCCACCGCCGCCGCGAGCGTCCCGCAAGGGTGCACCGGCACCGTCCCGCGGAAGGCAGCCTCGATGCCCGGCGCGTCCTGCCCCACCGTCAGCACCCCCGCCACCCGGCCGGGCGCGAGTTCCACCAGGGGCGTGTACGGCGCCCCCTTCCCCTTCCCGCCAGCAATCAGCCACACCCCCCGCGTGAACGCCCGCAGCGCCACAAGCGAGCTGTCCACGTTGGTGGCCTTGCTGTCGTTGATCCACTCCACGCCGTGCAGCGCCCGGACGAACTCCATCCGGTGCGGCAGCCCCGGGTAGCCGTCCAGCCCGCGCTGCAGCGCCTCGGTGGACGCCCCGCACGCGCACGCCAGCAGCGCCGCGGCCATGGCGTTCTCCGCGTTGTGCGCCCCGCGCAGGGCCTTGTTCCGCAACAGCAGGCGCTCGCCGGTGGGCAGCGTGAAGCCCTCCACCGTCCCGCGCGCCAGGAACGCCACCTCCACCTGCTGGCTGCGCCCCTCCACGAGGAAGCCCCACCGCCGCGCCCGCCCGGTCTGCCTCGCCGTCCAGCCGTCCGCGGCGTTCACCACCGCCACGCCTCCAGTCCCCTGCTGCGCGAAGATGCGCCCCTTGGCCGCCGCGTAGGCCGCCATGTCCGGGTAGCGGTCCAGGTGGTCCGGCTGCAAGTTGAGGAACGCCGCCGCGTCCAAACAAAGCGCGTCGATCCCCTCCAACTGGAACGACGACAGTTCAACCACGTAGCTGTTGCACGCGCGCGCGGACAGCGCCGCCTCGGACAGCGCAGTGCCCAGGTTGCCGCCGACGAACACGTCCTGCCCGGCGGCGCGGAGCAACTCCCCCGTCAGCGCCGTGGTGGTGCTCTTTCCGTTGGTGCCAGTGATGCCCACCCACCGCGCCGAAGGGTTGCGCCCCCGCAGC
>VGRA01000272.1 GCA_016875515.1 Deltaproteobacteria bacterium
GAAGCTGGAGGCGGCGCTCCGCTCGTGGCTGGAGGAGACGGTGGAGCAGCTGCCCGCCCGGCAGAAGCGCGAGCCGCAGCAGACCATTGGATTCGAGCGGGTGCTGCAGCGCGCCGCCATCCACGCGCTGTCCGCGGAGCAGCCGCAGGTGGAGTCCGGGGACGTGCTGGTGGCCTTCTTCCACGAGGAGGACAGCCACGCGCTGTACCTGCTGCTGCAGCAGGGGCTGTCACGCCGGGACGTGGTGCTGTTCATCTCGCACGGGGTGGGCAAGGACGGGGACGGGGACTCCAGCGAGGAGGGCCACGGCGCCCACGCGGGCGGGGACGAGGACGAGGACGGCGAGGGGCCTGCGAAGCCCGGCGAGAAGGACAAGGGGCCGCTCGAGGCCTACTGCACGAACCTGGTGCAGGAGGCGGCGGAGGGGCGGATTGATCCGCTCATCGGGCGCGAGCTGGAGCTGGAGCGCACCATCCAGGTGCTGTGCCGCCGGCGGAAGAACAACCCGCTGTACGTGGGCGAGTCCGGCGTGGGGAAGACCGCCATCGCCGAGGGGCTCGCGCTGCGCATCTTCGAAGGGAAGGTGCCGCAGCCGCTGCTCTCCGCGAACGTCTACTCGCTGGACATGGGGGCGCTGCTTGCGGGGACGAAGTTCCGCGGGCAGTTCGAGGAGCGACTGAAGGGGGTGCTGAAGGCCATCCAGAAGGAGGAGAACGCCCTCCTCTTCATCGACGAGATCCACACCATCGTCGGGGCGGGGGCCACCTCCGGCGGGAGCATGGACGCCTCCAACCTGCTGAAGCCGGCGCTGGCGTCCGGGAAGCTGCGCTGCATCGGCAGCACGACGTACCAGGAGTACAAGGGGGCGTTCGACCGGGACCGCGCGCTGGCGCGGCGGTTCCAGAAGATTGACGTCGGCGAGCCCACGGTGGACGAGACGGTGCAGATTCTAAGCGGGCTCAAGCCCCAGTACGAGAAGCACCACGGCGTCACCTACACGGACGAGGCGCTGCGGGCGGCGGCGGAGCTGTCCGCGAAGCACCTGGTGGACCGGTTCCTGCCGGACAAGGCCATTGACGTCGTGGACGAGGCCGGGGCGGCGGAGCGGCTGAAGCCGGACGCAGAGCGCAAGGGCGTGGTGGACGCGGAGGCGGTGGAGGGCGTGGTGGCCAAGATGGCCAAGGTGCCGCGCAAGACGGTGTCCGCGAAGGACCGGATGCAAATTCAAAACCTGGAGCCGGCGCTCAAAGCGGTCATCTTCGGGCAGGACAAGGCCATCGAGGAGCTGGCGGCGGCCATCAAGCTGTCCCGGTCCGGGCTGCGGGCGCCGAACAAGCCCATTGGCAGCTACCTGTTCTCCGGCCCCACGGGCGTGGGGAAGACGGAGCTGGCGAAGCAGCTGGCCACGGTTCTGGGGGTGGAGTTCCTGCGCTTCGACATGAGCGAGTACAGCGAGCGCCACACGGTGAGCCGGCTGATTGGCGCCCCGCCGGGGTACGTGGGGTTCGACCAGGGCGGGCTGCTGACGGACGCGGTGCGGAAGAGCCCGTACTCGGTGGTGGTGTTGGATGAAATTGAGAAAGCCCACCCGGACCTGTTCAACATCCTGTTGCAGGTAATGGACCACGCGACGCTGACGGACAACAACGGGCGGAAGGCGGACTTCCGCAACGTGGTGCTCATCCTGACCACCAACGCGGGGGCGCGGGAGTCGACGGAGAAGGTGGTGGGGTTCGGCTCCACGTCACCCACGGTGCTGAAGGGGGACGCGTCCAAGGCCAGGGCGGCGGTGGAGCGGACGTTCACGCCGGAGTTCCGCAACCGGCTGGACGCGTGGATTCCGTTCGCGCCGCTCACCGCGGACGTCATCCTGCGCGTGGTCGACAAGGAAGTGGGGCTGCTGCAGAAGCAACTGGACGACAAGAAGGTGAAGCTGGAGCTCACCGCGGAGGCGCGCAGCTGGCTCGCGGAGAAGGGCTACGAGCCGGCCTTCGGCGCGCGGCCCATGGCGCGGCTGGTGGACCAGAGCATCAAGAAGCAGCTGGCCGAGGCGCTGCTGTTCGGGGACCTGCAGCACGGAGGCGTTGCCCGGGTTTCCCTGGACGGGGACGCGGACAAGCTCCTGGTGAAATTTCAGGCGGCAGTGCCGGCGTAGGCGTGGGGCGCTTCTCCCCGCACGACCTGCGGCGGATGTTCCGGGCTTGATCCGATTGGTTGGCCACCAACGAAGAGGCGGGTTCGGTGTCCCCAATGGATGGAGAGAAGAAGCAGAGGCGGGCCCGTCGCAGTTTCACGGACGAGTTCAAGGCTGAGGTGGTGAAGCGGGTGCTGACCGGGCACCGGACGGCCGGGCAGGTGGCGCGGGAGCTGGACCTGACCGAGACCGCGGTGCGGGCCTGTGTGCAGCAGCACAAGGCCGACCAGGGCAAGGGCCCGCCCGGAGCGCTGACGTCGGCCGAGCGGGAGGAGTTGGCCCGCGCTTCCTCGCCGCCATGATTCATCTCGCGCCTTCGCGCGTATCTCATGGCGTTGCGTCGACCGTCTGAATTCTCCGCGGCCTTCGTCGCGAAGCAGAGCAAGTGAAATTCGCGTTCATCGACGCGGAGAAGGCCTTCCATTCAGTTTCCAGGCTTTGCCGGAACCTCCGGGTGTCCCGGTCCGGCTACTGCGCATGGTGCGACCGTGCGCCCTCAGCGCGGGCCCAGAGGGACGCGGTGCTCAAGGTACTCATCCACGAGGCGTACAAGCGCGGACGCCGCACCTACGGCAGCCCCCGCGTCCATCGGGAACTCCACAAGAAGGCTCTCCGGGTGAGCCGCAAGCGGGTCATCCGGCTCATGCAGGAAGACGGGCTGGTGGCTCGGGTGCGGAGGAGGTACCGGGTGACGTCGGTGGCTCCCAACGAGCAGCCGCTGCCGCCCAACCTGCTGGACCGGCAGTTCGCTGCAGACCGTCCCAACCAGCGCTGGGTGGGCGACACGACCGAGCTGACCACGCGCGGCGGCAAGGTGTACCTGGCCGCAACCCTGGACCTCTACAGCCGCTTCGCCGTGGGCTGGGCCCTCTCCGCGGTGAACGACCGTCACCTGACGATGCGGGCACTGGACATGGCCTTACAGCACCGCTGTCCAGAGGCAGGGCTGCTCCACCACTCGGACCAGGGCAGCACCTACGCCAGCGACGACTACCAGGAGATGCTCAGCCGGAACGGCATCGCGTGCAGCAGGAGCAGACGCGGCAACTGCTACGACAACGCCGCGATGGAGAGCGGGTTTTCCACCCTCAAGAGCGAGCTCGGGGAGCACTTCGAGTCCGCTCGAGACGCCAGGGACCAGCTCTTCGATTACAGCGAGATCGTCTACGATCAGACACGGATGCAATCGGCCATCGGATACGCTTCAGCGGCCGAGTTTGAGGCAGCAGGACGGGTGATGGTCGCGCAGTCCAACTGTCCACCGGATCGGATCAAGCCCACTTCATCCAGCTGCACGGGCGCGGCAACTTCGCACCTTGGACGGTGCCGGGGCTGGCGGACGAGACGGTGGCGCTGTACCGCTACTGGGCGAACCTCCACAGCGAGCTGGTGCCGTTCTTCTACTCGCTCTCGGAGGAGGCCCATGCCGGCGCGCTGCAGCCCATCCGCCGGCTGGGGCCACGCCCGCAGAATGGGCGGGAGACTGGCGCTACCTGCTCGGGGACGCCTTCCTCGTCGCGCCCGTGTTCGACGACGTGGGCCACCGCGACGTGGCGCTGCCCGCGGGGGCGCGCTGGTACGACTGGTGGGACGCCTCCGGCACGGCGCTCGAGGGCGGGACGGCAATCGCCTCGGTGGACACCTCCGAGCACGCGCGGGTGCCGCTCAACGTCCGCGAGGGGCGCTGGTGCCGCTGGCAGTGAAGGACAGCCTGACCGGGCTGGGTAGCCCGGCGCACGAGGGGGCGCTCACGCTCCTCGCGTGGCCGGGCGCGGCCGTGTCCCGCTTCGCGCTGCACGAGGCATCCGGCGCGGTGGACATCACGGCGCGAACCGGCGAGCTGCGCTTCTCCGCGCTGCCGAACGGCGCGTAAGGAAAGCTGCGCCTGGACGCACCGCCAGCCGCGGGCTTCCAGTTGAACGGGCAACCGTTGGAGGTTCTTGCGGACAAGGCGGCGCTCGAGCCCGCCACGTCTGGTGCTGCCCCCGGAGAGGGCCACTTCAGCTGCTTGCGGCTGCCCGCGTCGACTGCCGGGGTGGCGGTGGGCTGGTAGCAGGCGCCCGGTCCGCCTACTTCGTCGGCAACTTCAGCGCCGGCACGGCCAGCTGCGTCCGGGAGCGCTCACCCTCCCCTGCCGCATCTGCCAGCTGGATGAGCCGCTCCTCCGCGCGCCGCAGCCGGCGCGACAGCTCCCGCGCCAGGTTGCCCAGCAGCAGCGTGTAGGTGGGCAGGTCCTCCCGGTACAGCTTCGCCAGCTCCCTCTGGTGCAGCACCAGCAGCCGCGTGGGCTGCGCGCAGGTGTAGGTAGCAGACAGCGCCTGCATCTCCACGAGCGACCGCTCGCCGAACACCTCGCCCGGCCCCAACCGCACGAGCTTCGCCTTCCGCCCGGGAGACAGCTCCTTGCTCTCCAGCACCTCGCCCTCGCGCACCACGTACAGCGCGCGGCAGTTCTGCCCCTGGCAGCCCACCACCTCCGCCTCGGCGCGGTCCTCCTCGCCGAGCAACTGGATGACGCGCTCGAGCGGCACCCCCTCCAGCCCGCCGAAGAGCGGGACGCGGGGGAGAAGGTCCAGCAGCGCAGGTTCGACGCGGGCCATGACGTGGAGTCTAGGCCGGCCCGGCGGGCGTGGCAGGCGCGGCGGGGGCCGCCTCGGGCTTCGC
>VGRA01000273.1 GCA_016875515.1 Deltaproteobacteria bacterium
CTGCGCTGGAGGTTGGGCTGGGACTTGGCCTGCTTGAGGAACTTCACCGCGTCGTCTGGGAAGGCGATGAGCACGGTGAGGTCCGGGTCATACGTGTTGAGCTCGCCGAGGGCCGCGGACAGGTCCCCGCCCCGCTCGTACTGGATGCCCTTGCCATGCAGCGGCAGCTCCAGCCGCCCGAGCAGCTCGTCCTTGAGCCCCTGTCCGTAGGTGTCGTTGAGGTAGACCACGCCCACCTTCTTCACCTGCGCGTAGCGGGGATCCGCCTTGACCAGCCCCGCCATGACCCGCCCCTGGATGGCGTCCGAAGGGGCGGTGCGCCAGACCAGCCGGGAGGAGCCCTCCCGCGTGGCGGGCAGGGACGACAGCTCCGGGGCGGTGGCGGAGAAGGACATGGTCACCACCCCCTCCGGCACGGCGACGCCCGCCACGGCGAGCGTCTGCGCGCTCCCGGCGGTGAGGATGGCCACGGTCCCGGTGTCCTTCACCAGCCACGCTGCCTGCGCCTCGGCCTCCCCGGGGCTGCGGTGCGAGTCGCAGACGTGGAGCACCACGGGGCGGCCGGAGATCTTCCGGACGTTGATCTCCTCCAGCGCCATCTGGATGGCGTTGAGCCGGGCCTTCTCCTTGGGATCCTCCGCCGTGCCGGCGTCGTCGGTCCAGGTCAGCGGCAGCACGGCGCCGAAGTGGAGGGTGGCGTCCGTGGTGCCCTCCCCCACGGTCGTGCCGCACCCGTCCGGCACCCGGTTCCCCACGCAATAGTGTTCCACGCAGGCCAGGCTGTCCGGGCACTGCTGGTCGTTGTCGCACTCGTGGAAGGCCTTGGACGAGGCGACGGTGAAGGAGCAGCCGGCCAGGGATACCAGGGCGAGCAGGCAGGGCAGGGAGCGCATCAGAACCTCACCAGGAGGCCGGCCGAGACCGGCGAGAGCTGGAAGTGCCACGAGACGTGCTCCTCCTCCTCCTCGGCAGGGGCGGCGTCCGGGGTATCCCCGCTGCCGCTGTCTGCGTCCTCCCCGTCCCCCCTGGGCCAGAGGACGATGGCGGTCACCAGTGCGGCGGCCCCCACCGCGAAGCCGATGTCCGCGTACAGGGCCTGCTGCTGGGTCTGCGCCTGGAGCTCCTGCTTGAGCGTCACCCCGTCCGCGTTGGTCTCCCCGCGCGCGGCCTTGAACTTCTCGAAGCTGGTGCGGGACTGCAGGCCGAACCAGGTGCCTCCCCCGAGCGCCGCCACGCCCAGCACGCCGCTGACCACCGAGCCCACGCGCAGCCTGCCGCGGGTGCGGGCCTCACCCTCCGCCCGGGCGTAGGCCTCCTCCTCGGCGGCCTCGGCCGCGGCGCGCGCGGCGGCGGCCTCCTTCTGGGCGCGGGCCTTGGCCTCCCGTGCCTCCTCCTCCGCGCGGCGGATCTCCTCCTCCGCGGCGCGGCGGTCCGCGTCCTTCTGGGCGAGGATGCCCTTGATGCGGTCAATGGAGAGGGAGCTGCGCTTGAGCCGCGTTGGGTCCGTGCCGTCCGGGCTGGCCACGTAGCTCTGGTAGCCGCGCAAGGCGCGCTCCGGCTCCCCGGCCTGGTCCCACGCCCGGGCCAGGTTGTAGAGGATGGCTGGGTTGGGGGCTTCCTGCATCAGCTGCTCGAGCAGCTCCGCGGCATCCCGGTACTGGCCCGCCGCATAGCGGGCTTCGGACTCCTTCAGCTTGGCGGCAATGGGATCCGCGGCGGGGGCGGCCTTGGGGGCCTTCGGCGCGGCGAGCGCGGGGACCATGCACAGCCAGGCGGCGCAGGCTGCGGCGAGCGGGGAACGCATACGCGTTGCACCCTACCGCAAGTCGTGGCTCGCGGAGAGGCGGCGCGCAGGGGGGCATCCCCTGCGGGGCCGGCACGGCCCGGGGGCTGGAACGGCGGGCCTAGTTGAGCCGGCTCAGCAGCAGCTGCCGGTGGATTTCCAGCGTCCTGGGCAGCCGGTCCCCGAACTGCGCGAAGAAGGACTCCTGGCTCTCCAGCTCGCGCTTCCACTCGTCCAGGTTGAGCTCGGTCGCCTGGTCCACGTTGGCGGCCGGGATGTCCAGGCCGGAGAGGTCCAGGTCCCCCGCCTTGGGCACCCAGCCGAGCAGCGTCTCCTGCCCGCCCACGCGGCCGTTGGCGCGGTCAATGACCCACTTGAGCACGCGCATGTTCTCGCCGAAGCCCGGCCAGAGGAACTTGCCGTCCGTTCCCTTCCGGAACCAGTTCACCTGGAAGATCTTGGGCGGGATGGTGATGGCGCGCTGCATCTTCAGCCAGTGCGTGAAGTAGTCCCCCATGTGGTAGCCGGCGAACGGGAGCATGGCCATGGGATCCCGCCGAACCACGCCCACCTTGCCGGTGGCCGCGGCGGTGGTCTCGCTGCCCATGGTGGCGCCCAGGAACACGCCGTGGCTCCAGCTGAAGGCCTGCACCACCAGCGGGACGGTGTCCGAGCGGCGGCCGCCGAAGATGATGGCGGAGATGGGCACGCCATCCGGATCATTGGCCAGCTTGCTCAGCACCGGGTTGTTGTTCATGGGCGCGGTGAAGCGCGCGTTGGGATGCGCGGCCTTCTCGGCGCTGCCCTTCTTCCAGGGGCGACCCTGCCAGTCGGTGAGCTCGTCCGGCACCGTGCCGTCCATGCCCTCCCACCACACGTCCCCGTCCCGGGTGAGCGCCACGTTGGTGAAGAGCGTGTCGCGGGAGATGGTCTTCATGGCGTTGGGGTTGGACGCGAAGTTCGTCCCCGGGGCCACGCCGAAGTACCCGTTCTCCGGGTTGATGGCCCACAGCCGCCCGTCCGGCCCCACCCGCATCCAGGCGATGTCGTCTCCCACCGTCCAGACCTTCCAGCCCTTGAACCGCTCGGGCGGGATCATCATGGCGAAGTTGGTCTTCCCGCAGGCGGAGGGGAAGGCGGCGGCCACGTAGGTGGTCTGCCCCTCGGGGCTCTCCACGCCGAGGATGAGCATGTGCTCGGCCATCCAGCCTTCCGTCTTGCCCAGGTAGCTGCCAATGCGGAGCGCCAGGCACTTCTTGCCCAGCAGCACGTTGCCGCCGTACCCGGAGCCAATGGACCAGATGGTGTTGTCTTCCGGGAAGTGGCAGATGAAGCGGCGGTCCGGGGAGAGGTCCCCGGTGCTGTGCAGACCGCGGTTGAAGTCATTGGAGTCGCCCAGCATGTCCAGCGCGGCGCGCCCCATGCGCGTCATGATGCGCATGTTGAGCACCACGTAGATGCTGTCGGTCACCTCCACGCCCACCTTGGACATGGGCGAGCCCACCGGCCCCATGACGTAGGGGACGACGTACATCGTGCGGCCCTTCATGGCGCCGCTGAACAGCCCGCCCAGCTTGGCGTAGGCCTCGGAGGGGGCCATCCAGTTGTTGGTGGGGCCGGCGTCCTCCTTGTTCGCCGTGCAGATGAAGGTGAGGTGCTCCACCCGCGCCACGTCGTTGGGGTTGCTGCGGTGGAGGTAGCAGCCGGGGCGCTTCTGCGGGTTGAGCGGGATGAGGATGCCCTGGGCCACCGCCTCCTCGGTCAGCCGCTTCTTCTCCTCCTCGCTGCCGTCGCAGAACACCACGCGGTCCGGCTGCGTGAGGGCCGCCATCTCCGTCACCCACATGCGCAGGTGGTCATTTCGGGTCGGGAACTCGATGGGGGTGGGCATGTGCGTGACCGGTCCTTCCGGGGAAAGAGGAGTCGTCGGGGCGTTCCTATAGGCGGACCGCCCCCCCCGTGTCAGCAGGGGAAGTCCCCCGGCCGTCGCCTGCCCACCGGTTTCACCCGGCCTCATCGTTCCCATCAGGGGGGACGGACCAGCCCGGGGACAGCCGAGGGGCCGGGGAGGTAGCCCTGCGCCACCAGCCGCCGGGACAGCTCCTGCAGCGCGGGCTCGAGCGGGTCCAGGGTGGGGGAGAGCCGCGAGAATGACTCGGCCAGCACGTCCGGGGGGAGCGGGTGGCGGGTGAGCGCGCCGTAGGCCGCGTTGGCGGCGGCGGCGAACGCGGCCGGGTCCGTCTCCCAGCGGGCGGTCAGCTCCCGGTGGGCGGCCAGCAGGGCCCGGACGGCGGGGGCGCGGCGGGACAGGGCGGCGTCGGTGGCCACCAGCACCGTGGTGGGGAAGGTGCCGCCGGGCCACAGGGTGCGCTCGTCCACCAGCACCTGCGCCCCCGCCTCGTGGACCATCCGGGCGCCCCACGGCTCGGGCACCCACGCCCCGGCGACCAGCAGCAGGGGAAGGGCGGCCATCACCACCACGCAGTCCCCCAGCACCAGCGCCTCGCGGACGTTGTGGGTGACGAACACCACCGTCTTGTAGCTGCGCGTCCAGATGCGCTGCAGCAGTTCGTGCATCTGCGAGCGCGTCTCGGCGTCCAGCGGGGAGAAGGGCTCGTCCATCAGCAGCACGGCCGGGTTCATGGCGAGCGCCCGGGCCAGGCTGGCCCGCATCCGCATGCCCCCGGACAGCTCGTGCGGCAGCGCGCGCTCGAAGCCGTCCAGGTTCACCTCCTGCAGGAACTGCCGCGCGCGCTCCCGGCGCTCCCGGCGCTCCCGCCGCGAGAGCCCCTTCACCCCGCCGAGCGTGAAGCGGACGTTCTGCTCCACCGTCAGCCAGGGGAAGAGGGCGGCCTCCTGGAACATGAGCAGGCGCGACGGGCTGGGCCCCTCCACCGGGTGCCCGTCAATGCGGATGTCCCCGCCGGACGGCTTGAAGGCGCCGGCCAGCGCGTACAGGAGCGTCGTCTTCCCGCAGCCGGAGGGGCCGAGCAGGCAGAGGAACTCGCCGGGGTGGACGTCAAGGGGTGACGTCGTGCAGCGCCGCCACCTCGTTGGCGTAGGTGTGGTCCA
>VGRA01000274.1 GCA_016875515.1 Deltaproteobacteria bacterium
CAGCGACCAACTGGCCGGCGTCTACGACGTAGCGCGGGTGTTGGAGGCGCTGATGGACGAGGCAATTGCCCTCACCCGCGCGGACAAGGGCTTCCTCCTGCTGCTGGAAGGGGCGGACCCCCGGGTGCGCGTGGCCCGCAACCTGGACCGGGAGAACCTGGAGGAGGGGCTGGAGCGGCTGTCGGACTCCATCGTCCGGAAGGTGTTCCAGACCGGCCAGCCGGTCATCCTCTCCAACGCGCTGGACGACCCGGAGTTCAAGAGCTCCGAGTCCGTGGTCAACCTGCGGCTGCTCTCCGTGATGTGCGTCCCCCTCAAGCACAAGGGGGAGCTCATGGGGCTCATCTACGTGGGCAACGACAAGCTGCGGGACCGCTTCGAGCCGCGCGCGCGGGACATGTTGATGGTGCTCGCGGCGCAGGCCTCGCTCGTCATCAAGAACGCCCTGCTCGTCAACGAGCTCATGGTGGACAACCGCGCCCTGCGCACCCGGCTGGAGGACCACCGCTTCGGGGATCTCATCGGCAGCTGCGGCGGGATGCGGGAGGTGTTCAAGAAGATAGAGAAGGTCTCCCTGGCGGACATCACCGTGCTGATCACCGGCGAGTCCGGCACCGGAAAGGAGCTGATTGCCCGGGAGGTCCACCGGCGCTCCCCGCGCGCCGAGGGGCCGTTCGTGGCAATCAATTGCGGCGCCATCCCGGAGAGCCTGCTGGAGAGCGAGCTGTTCGGCCACGTGAAGGGGGCCTTCACCGGCGCTGTGGCCGCGCGGCAGGGGAAGTTCCAGGCCGCCATTGGCGGCACGCTCTTCCTGGACGAGGTGGGGGACATGCCCGCCGCGCTGCAGGTGAAGCTGCTCCGCGCGCTGCAGGAGAAGGTGGTCTACCGCGTGGGGGAGAACCGCCCCGAGCCGGTCAACATCCGCGTGCTCGCCGCCACCCACCGCACGCTGGAGCAGGAGGTCAAGCGCGGCACCTTCCGCGAGGACCTCTACTACCGGATCAACACCGTCACGCTGCACCTGCCCGCCCTGCGCGAGCGCGGGGATGACGTGGAGTTGGTGGCCACCTACCTGCTCCGGAAGTTCAGCGCCGAGTTCAACCCCCGCGTCACCGCCTTCCGCCCGGACGCCCTGCGCGCCTTCCGAAAGCACCAGTGGCCCGGGAACATCCGGGAGCTGGAGAACCGCATCAAGAAGGCGCTCGTGCTGGCGGACGGCGTGCAGCTGACCGCCCGGGACATGGACCTGGAGCCCGAGTCCATTGATCCCGTCCTCCCGCTGGACCGGGCCGTGGAGAACTTCCGCCGCAGCTACATTGACAAGGCGCTCCGCCAGAACGACTTCAACCGCACCAAGACCGCGGACGATCTGGGGGTCAACCCGCGCACCATCTTCCGGCACCTGGAGAAGCTGGAGGCCGAGCGCCGCGGGGAGTCCACCGTCCCGGCGGACGGGGCCGAGTACGACGAGGACGGGGACATGCCATGACACCGCTGTCAGGGCGCCCCGTCCCGGCGCCGCCTGCTCCGAAGCGACCCAAGCAATTCCAGACACTTACCACGCCCGCGCCGCTGGCAAGGGCATTGCTCTCAGGGCTGCTGCTCACCGTGACTGCCCCCCTCACCACCGGCTGCATCCTGCCTCAGGATGACACCCTGCTCCTGGACCTCCCGCCGGCCCTCAACCGGCCGCCGCGCTTCCTGGAAGACAACATGGTGCCCGGCACCGGCATCACCCCGCTGTCCAACGGCCAGGGGTGCGAGCAGCAGTTCGTCGCCTACGCCGAGGATCCGGACGCTGCAGACACCCTCTACGTCTCCTTCTTCATCGACTACGACAAGAACCCGGACGTCTCCTATGGCAGCACGGTGATCACGGGCTCCGGCAGCGCGGTCCGGGGCAGCGCCGCGCTGACGCTCCGGGCAGACCAGGTGGGCATCCCGCTGTTCACGGTAGGGGACCACGCCGTGGACGTGGTGGTCTCGGACGAACCGCTGCAGACCGGGCGCCGGCCGCGCCCCCGCCCGGTGGGCACCCTGGTGGACGGCGGCCCCGTCAACAGCTCCTTCGCGGTGATGCACACCTGGTTCATCAAGACCGTGCCGGGGGACTGCCTGTGATCCCGGCGCAGCCACGCTCCCTCGTCCCGGTCCTGCTGCTTGCCTCTGCCTGCGAGGGGCTGTTCGGGCTGTCCGCGCCGGTCCTTCCTCCCTGCCAATCCGACGACGAGTGCGGCCCCGGCGCCGTGTGCTTCCCGGACGGCTGTGGAGATCCGGGCAGCAACCTCGCCGTGGAGATCACCCCCAACGTGGCGAGCGGCCACTTCGAGCAGGACTTCGCCATCCCGGAGCTCCGCACCCCCTTCGACCTGGAGCTCCCAGGGCCGTCTGCCATCGAGGCCACGCTGCTGCGGTTCGTGGGGGCTGTGGCCCTGCAGGGGCAGGATCTCACCCTCCCGTACGCCGGCACGGTCACCTTCTCCCTCAACGGCGAGAGCGCGGTGATCCCGGGTCTCCGCCGGCGGCAGGCACTCCAGCGCGCCTCCACGGACGGGCTCTACCGGCTGCCCGTGGCGTCCGGGAACTACTCCGTCTCCCTGATCACCCAGGACGCGGCGCTCCCCCCCCTGGCGCTGGGCGGGCTCTCCATCCAGCCGGGAGACGTGGTGCCGCTGGACGTCAACCTGCCGTCCTCCCGCCAGCTGCTCCGGGTGGACGGACGGCTGCTGCGCACGGAGGGGATTGCCGTGCAGACCACCGTGATGGAGATCCAGGCGCTGAACCCGCTCACCCAGCAGCCGCTCAGCCAGCGCGTCCCCGTCTCCTCGGGACAGACCGGCAGTACGGGGGACTTCACGCTCTTCGCCGCCCCGGAGGCCCGGGCGCTGCCCAACATCGTCCTGTTGGCCACGCCGCGGGATGGGACGGCGGCCGTGCCCAGCCGCGCCTTCGAGATCTCCACCCGCGAGCTGCTGCGCTCCCCGCTGGAGCTGGGGGATTACGGTCCCGCGCTGCTCGCCCGCGGACGCGTGCTGGACGCGGCCGGCGCCCCCGTTGCCCGCGCGGTCGTCTACCTGGAAGGGCTCGTTGAGGGAGGCGGGCAACTGACGACCGAGAAAGTGATCACGCTCGCGGACGGCACCTTCGAGCTGAAGGCGCTGCCCTCGCGCTCGGACTCCCGCCTCCGCCTCACCGTGCTGCCGCCGCCAGACGCGGCCGCGGCCCTGCACCGGCGCGCGGTGGCGCTCGCGCCCGAGGCGCTGGACCTGGGGGACATCTCCTGCCCGGACCGGATTGCCGTGCAGGGCGTCTTGCGCGGGGCAGACGGCGCCTCCCCGGTGGCCGGGGCGCGGATCGTCGCCGAGCCGCTCGCCCCCGTGGACGGCCTTCCCCTGCCGAACCCCGGCGCCGAGGCGAGGACGGGAGAGGACGGCAGCTACGTGCTCATGCTGGACCCGGGCGCCTGGCGGCTGGACGTCTACCCGGCCGAACCGCAGCTGCCGCGCGCGAGCCGTTTCCTGACCCTGCATGACCAGGCGGAGCGCAGCCTGCAGCTGCCCCCCCTGGGGCTTTCCAACGGCCGCCGCGTCACCGGCACCATCCGCGCCGGAGGCCCGCACGCACCCAACGCGGCGGTGCGCTTCTACCGGGTCGTCAAGGTGGAAGGGCGCCCCAGTTCGGTGGTGCTCGCCGAGACGGTGGCAGACAGCGCCGGGCGGTACGAAGTGGTGCTGCCCACCCGTTAGGGCAAGTCAGCGGACCGCCTCCAGCCCCATCCGCAGCCCCTCCACCGTGGGGCCCGCCTCCCCGGCGTAGCGCACCGCGAGCGTGGTGTAGAGGTCTGCCAGTTTCTCCAGCGCGCGGAACAACTCCCCCTGTGCAGGGCGTCCAGGCACGCAGGAGGCCTCGAGCGCCCGGAACCGCGGGAACCACTGCGCGCGGAAGGACAGGAAGCGCTGGTCTGCCGCGAGCGCGGACGGCGAGGACATCTCCCCCCGCTGGACTTCCAGTTCGCCCCACAACGTGCGCAACCCGGCCGCGCACTCCGCGTCCGGCCGGGGCGCGTGGGCCTCGCCTGCCGGGGAGAAGGTCATCTCCCCGGTGGACCGGAACACGCTGACGATCAGGTGGAGGCAGAAGACGACGGTCAGGACGAGGTACAGCCCCAGCATCCCCCGCCGGTAGGGGCGGAAGCGGGGATCGTTCGGGTCCTGGGGGGGAACGTGGGACACGGGTGCCGGCTTATCCCCGCGGCCACCGGGGTTCAATTGGACTCTGGCACCGCCGCGCCACTGTCTGCCGTCCCGCCGTCTGCCAGCGCCCGCTTGATGGAGGCGATGCGGGACTTGTAGCGCGGCAGGTACTCGCTGTCCGGGTACTGGCCGGACGCTTCGCGCGCCACCTCCAGCGCCTTGTCCAGGCTCCCGGTGGCCTCCAGGCTCTCGGCAAGCAGCGCCATGGACAACTCCCGGCCCCTGTTCTTCCGGTCCTCGCGCACCGAGCGCACCAGGTGCGGCAGGGCCTCCTTGTGGCGCTTCATCTGGTTGAGCGACACGCCCAGCATGTGGTCCAGCTCCAGCGTCACCTCAACGCCGGGGGACATGGCCACGTAGCGCGAGAGGTCCGCCTCGGCCGAGGCGTGGTCCGCCCGGCGGAAGGCCGCCCGCCCCCGCTCCAGCGCCGCCGCCCCCACCTCCTTGCGCAGCGCCTCCGCGCGGTCCTCCAGCGCCTTGCGCTCCAGGGCCGACACCCGGGTGAGATCCAGCTTCCCGAGCGCGTCCACCCCCTTCATCCGGTCATCCCCGGGCAGGGCGGTCATCAGGCGGTAGGCCTCCGTGGCCTGCTCGCT
>VGRA01000275.1 GCA_016875515.1 Deltaproteobacteria bacterium
TGCAGGCGTCGCGGGATTTCACCGCGGCGCCCTTCCCGGCAGGGCTGGAGGCCAGCGGGACGGGGGCTGCGGAGCTGGGCGGGGACCTGTTGCTCACCGGGGGGACCCAGGTGCCGGTGCCGGGCAGTGTGCCGTCCGGCTCCTCCTGGATGCGGCTGGCGCTGCAGGGGAGCCCGGGGAGCCGGCGGGGCAGCGGGGAGCTGTCCTCCGCCCATGGCCGGGCAGCCGTGGAGTTGGATGGGCAGGTGTTCGTGGTGGGTGGTCCCGCGGGGGCCGCCTCTTCCCGGACGGACGTGGTCTCGGCAGACGGCACCTCGCGGCCCGGCCCGGACCTGCCGGTCGCGCTCGCCGAGCCGGCCGCGGTGCGGCTGGCGGATGGCCAGGTGCTGGTGGTGGGGGGGCTGGGCTCGGCGGGGACTCCGTCTGCCCGTGCCTTCCTCCTGCGCGTGCGGGCCGGGAGTGTGGACCTGCGCGAGGTGGCCCCCACGGGGGTGGCCAAGGGCAAGCCGCGGGCGGCGCGGACGCGCACGGGCTGGGTGTACGTGGACGACGCCACCGGTTTTGCCGCCGCCCCGGAGTGGTTTGACCCGGTGGCCGAGCGCTTCGTGCCGGGGAACACCCCAGAGCGCCGCGGCTACGCGGTGGCGGGGCCATACTCGTCCGGCGTGGTGCTCAGCGGCGGCGGCCCTTCGGGCACGCCGGACGGGAAAGTACTGGTGCTGACGCCGTCCTGTCCGTAGCGGGGCAGTCGCGGGGGAGACGCGGCGAAGCAGCGGCGGGCAGGGCGCGCGTGCTTGCCGCTTCTGGGTGACGCGCGGCTGGCGGGCTTCCGAGGGGGCGGCTGCCGATGCCGCGGGCCTTGCTGTCAAGGCGTGCCACCGACGTGCACGAGGCCTGAACCACCGCGGGAGGCGTCCGGGAACCATCACCGGGTGATGCGCAGAGCGCTGACTCCACGGGGAGAATCGTCGCACGACTCGGCATGGACTCGGCGCCCCCCCACCTCCGGGAAAAGAAACGGCGGTGCACCCGCGGTCTGCCCCGGCCTGGATGCAACGCCGGTGTCCTGCGGGAGACCGGCGTGTGCGCCGCTTACGCCTGCGGCTTCGCGGGCTCGAGCGCGTCCGCGACCAGCTCCGCCACGTCCTTCACCTTCACCTGCTCCTCGCGGCCGGTGTCGCTCAGGCCGTCACGGACCATGGTGTGGCAGAACGGGCAGGCCACCGCCACCACGCCCTGCGCCGTGGGGCCCGTGTACGCCCCCACCTGGCCGGGCTTCTTCATGTCCGTGGCGGACGGGAAGGGCGTGGCCGGGTCCTTGTCGTGCTGGAGGGTGAGCGCAATCTCGTTCACCCGGGCGTGGTTGATGCGGGTGCCTTCGTGCTCCTCCAGCCACATGCGGCCGCCGCCGGCGCCGCAGCAGAAGGACTCGCGCTTGCTGCGCTGCATCTCCACCACCTGCAGCCCCGGGATGGCAGAGAGCGCCTCGCGGGGGGCGTCGTACACGCCGTTGTGGCGGCCGAGGTAGCAGGGGTCGTGGTAGGTGAGCTTTTCGTTCATCACCTTGCCCAGCTTGATGCGGCCGGTCTTGAGCAGGTGGTTGATGAACTCGGTGTGGTTCCACACCTCGTAGTTCCCGCCGAAGTCCGGGTACTCGTTCTTGATGGTGTTGAAGCAGTGCGGGCACTGGGTGATGACCGCCTTCACCCCGAGCGAGTTCAGGGTCTCCACGTTGGTCTTCGCCAGCGTCTGGAACAGGTACTCGTTGCCCAGCCGACGCGCCGGGTCACCCGTGCAGGCCTCCTGCTTGGACAGGGTGGCGAACTTGATGCCGGCCTCGTTGAGGATGCGCACCATGGACCGGCTGACCTTCTTCATCCGGTCGTCGTAGCTGCCGGCGCAGCCCACGAAGAACAGGTACTCGTAGGGGCCGCCGCCGTCGCCCCAGGTGGGCAGCTGGAGGTCCGCGGCCCACTCGTCCCGCTTGTCCTGGCCAATGCCCCACGGGTTGCCCTGGCGCTCCATGCCCTCGAAGACGCGCTGCGCCTCCGGCGGGAAGTCCGCCTCCACCTGGACCTTCTGGCGGCGCATCTCCACCAGCCGCGGGATGTTCTCGATGAAGACGGGGCAGGCGGTCTCGCACCAGCCGCAGGTGGTGCAGGCCCACACCGTCTCCGCCTTCAGGATGGAGCCGATGATGCCCGGCACCTCGAAGTCCTTCCCGTCCTTCGTCTTCCCGGTGGCGAGCGCGTCCTGGTTGGCCCACGTCCACTGCTTGATGTCCTGGTTCACCTGCTTGTGCGTGAGTGGCTTGCCGGTCAGGTAGGTGGGGCAGTGGGTCTGGCAGCGGCCGCACTCGGTGCAGCTGTAGACGTCCAGGAGGTTCTTCCAGTGGAGGTCCTTCACCGTCCTGGCGCCGAAGTCCTCCTTCGCCAGGTCCGCGGTGCGGAGCTTCCCGGAGGGGGTCAACCGCTTGAAGAAGACGTTGGGCAGGCCTGTGATGATGTGGAAGTGCTTCCCGTAGGGCAGGAAGTTCAGGAACACGAAGATGATGACCAGGTGGGTCCAGAAGCCGGCGCCGGCCAGCCCCGAGAGCGCCGCCTGGGACAGCGCCAGCGGCCGCAGCGCCTCGGCCACCAGGGAGGTGACCGGCTCGGGGGCATAGAAACCGTACCCCTCGTGCAGCATGTGGGCGGCGCCGAAGAGGAACTCGGTCACCATCAGGCCGCCAATGAAGCCCAGGATGAGCAGCGCCTCGCCGGACTTCGTCAGCCGGTCCGGCTGCACCACCAGCCGCAGGTAGAAGAAGTACAGCACGCCTGCGAGCGCCCCCACCGCCACCACGTCCTTGGCGAGCAGGTAGGCCTCGAAGAGGGACTTGAGCAGCGTGTGTTCCAGCCAGAAGGGGTGGGCCGGGTTCGTGAAGAGGTGGAACGCCCCCTCGGAGAAGCC
Source organism: Deltaproteobacteria bacterium (assembly GCA_016875515.1). Classification (GTDB taxonomy): domain Bacteria; phylum Myxococcota; class Myxococcia; order Myxococcales; family Myxococcaceae; genus VGRA01. The sequence goes on from VGRA01000275.1 coordinate 2,953, forward strand.
CATCACCACCAGCATGACGGTGCGCAGCGCCAGCGTCATGAACGCGGCGAAGATGAGAACGTGCATGGCGCCCGTGGTCCGCTCCTCCGGGTCCACCATCCGCTTCTGGCCGAAGCCGAAGGCGAGCAGCGCGGCCAGGCGGTCCGGCACGTTGTCGAACCGGTCCACCGGTTTGACGGCGAAGAGCACGCGCCCCCGGCCGAGCATGGTGTAGGCGAAGAACGCGAGCGCGGAGAGGACCAGGACGGACGAGGCGAGGGGGCTCATGTGAGTGTAGAACATCCGGGAGGAACGGCCCGCGGGCAAGCATTCCGTTGAGGGGGCGCCCAAGAGCGCCTCACCGCGGGCAGAACGGAGGCTTCAGGACGGACTGGCGCCCCGGCGGCCGGACGAATTGCGCCCGGCGAACTCGGCGGAGGGTTGCAGGGAATGGCCGCCGGTGTGGCCCGGGGCTGGACTCGGGCTCGCAGACAGCGCACGGACCCGGGCCGGGGCCCGCACGCGTGGCGCGCCCTGTCCCCAGGCGGGGAAGACCTGGCGAAACCCCGGGGGCAGCCGGGCGGAGCGCGCCCCTGGCCGCCCCCTCCAGCGCGTGGACTACGCCTCGTCCACCAGCACCGGGCTGAAGCCGGCGGCGTCACAGCTGACCAGCCGGTAGGGGACGCCGCCGTGGACGCCCTGGAAGCCGGCCGCAATGCCTTCCGCGTGCAGGTGGCCGTAAACGCAGTGACGGGGCTGCCAGCCTTCAATGACGGCAGAGAAGGCGGTGGGCGCCCCGCCGGCGTACAGGGGCGGGAAGTGGACGGCCACCACCTTGCGGAGCGCAGGGTTGGCCTCGAGCTTCACGTCCGCGTCCTGGATTGACAGCTGCAGCCGGTTCGTCTCCCGCTCAACGAAGCCCGCCTCCACCGGCTCGTTGCCCATCTCGCCGCCGGGCATGGGCGGGGCCTCGGGGGTTGTCCACAGCCGCGTCCCGGCGATGACCCACTGCCCCAGCTCCACCGCGCAGTTGTGGATGACGCCCTGCAGCGAGGGGTACGGGGCGAGCAGCTTCTTCAGCCGCGTGAGGGAGTCCCCCCACCAGTAGTCGTGGTTGCCCCGGAGGAGCACTTTGCGCCCCGGCCGGGCGTCCAGCCAGCCGAGGTCCCCCTGCACCTCGGTGGGGCGGGTGGCCCAGCTGATGTCCCCGGCGACGATGACCACGTCCTCCGGGGAGACGAGCGCGTCCCAGGCGCGTTGCAGGGGGGCCGGGTGCTCGGCCCACCCGAAGCGGTGCATGTCCTTCTCGCGGGTGCTGGGGAGGTGGGTGTCCCCAATGGCAAAGAGGCGCATCCGGTCAGGGCGAGACGGTCACGAAGAGGCCGGCGTTGGTGGCGCCCCCGGCGGCGTGGGCCTTGTATGCGGCGTTCCCCTCCACCGTCACGGCCACCTGGTGCGCCTGGTTGTTGTTGTGGATGTAGAGCACCAGGCCGTGGGCCGCCGTCTTGCCCCCCGCGCCGTGTGCCGCCGCGGCGGAGAAGTCCGCGGAGGGGTAGAGGAACTGCTTCTCGGTGGTGCGCACGCAGCCGATGCCGCACGAGAAGCCCAGCCGGGCCCCGCTGACGGGCGCCCCGGCGGCGTCCACCACCCGGATGAGCGCGAAGCCGGACTGCTGCAGGGTGTCCCCGAGGTTGTCGCTCGCCACGAGGATGGCCTGTGCCCCCACGACGGAAGTCAGGTGTTCCACGAAGGCGGTGGGGAACGCCCACGCCTGCGTGCCGGAGACATCATTGAGTGGGATGGACCCCTCGCGGATCTTGTCCCAGAGGGTGGAGGCCCCGCGGGCGATGCCGGCGTCTGCGTCGTCCCGGAAGCCGGCGGCCACGCCG
>VGRA01000276.1 GCA_016875515.1 Deltaproteobacteria bacterium
CAAGGGCGGCGCGGGCATGGGGGATGCCGGTGGCGTGGGCGGCCTTGGCTCCCGCGGCAGCGGCGCGGGCGGCGGCGGCACGGGCCTGGGGCTTGGGGGGCTGGGCACCAAGGGCGTGGGGCGCGGAGCCGGCGGCGGCGGGATTGACCTCGGCGGCCGCGGCAAGGAGGGCACGCGCATCATCCCGGGCAAGACGACGGTGGTGGGCGGCCTGTCCAAGGACGTGATCGCCAAGGTGATCAAGCGCCACGAGAACGAGATCAAGTACTGCTACGAGGCGGAGCTGCAAAAGACGCCGGACCTCTCCGGCAAGGTGGCGGTGGCCTGGACCATTGACGGCAGCGGCGCGGTGGCAGACGCCAGCGTGTCCGAGTCCACCCTCAACAACGGCACCGCGGAGCAGTGCATCCTGACCCGCATCCGCCGCTGGAAGTTCCCCGAGCCCGAGGGCGGCGGCGTGGTGAGCGTCACCTTCCCCTGGGTTTTCAAGCCTGCCGGCTCCGCGGACGAATAGCCCGCCGCCCCAAACCCTTCCTGGAGACGACACCCCGTGCGCAAGGCGCTCCTGTACAGCCTGATGTTGATGGTCCCCGCAGCGGCCTCGGCCGCCACCCCCTCCGAGGGCGTGGCGCTCAAGGTCCGGCGCGGCTTCTTCACCGACGTGGACGTGGGGGCGTTCTTCACCGTCCTCGGGGCGGACGGCTACAGCAACGCCCAGCCCTACCTGCAGCTGGGGGCCGGCTACAACGTGCTGGAGAACCTGTCCGTCTCCGCCAACTTCGGCATGGGCGCCTCGGCGGCCAACTGCTTCGCCACCCGGGCGGACTCCTCTGATCCGTGCACCGCCGTGGTGAACAACAAGAAGAAGGAGGTCTCGGACAACTTCACGGTGACGTTCCTCAACGTCACCGGCGCCTACCTGATCAAGGTGGCGGAGCGGCTGTACGTGGCCCCCAAGGTGTCGGTGGGCTACACGCTGCTCGGGCCGGCCCCCACCTACTCGGGGAACCAGGAGATCACGTCGGCCGTCAACGCGGGCGCGGGCGTGGGGGTGGAGTATGCCACCAGCATGGACCACTTCTCGGTGGGGGCGGACGTGATGTCCCGCTTCATCTTGGGGCCGAACATCCTGTCCTTCGCCATCTACCCGCGGATCAAGTACACGTTCTAGGTCGCCGCGCCCTCCCGGGCGCCTGGAGGCCCCGCTGAAACGAGAACGCCGCCTTCCCGTGCTGGGAGGCGGCGTTCGTCGTTCCGGGGCGGCAGTCCCGGGAGGGGACGTCAGCCGTGGTAGACGCGGCTGTGGACGATCTGTCCGTCCACCACGTCGAACACCTCGGCCACGGCCAGGGGCGGCTCCCCGTCCACGTGGCGCACGTATTCAATGAAGACGCGCGCGTCGTCTGCCGTGACGGTGGTGAGGGCGTACCGGAGGGACGGCAGCCGCTGGATGGCGTCCGACCACCAGGCGGTGAGGGCTGTGTGGCCCACGATGGCGCCCTCGCTGCCGCGGGCCCGCAGCTTGGGGGAGACGTGCCGGGCGTGGGGGGCGTAGAGCCCCACCAGCCGCGGCACGTCATGGGCGTTGAACGCCTCCACCCACGCGTTGGCGATGCGGGTGTTGGGGTGCATCAGCCCTCGGCCTCCGCCTCCTGCTCGCGCTTGCGGTCCCGGTCATCCTTGTACCGGTCATTGGCCGCCAGCTTCTTCTTGCGGAGGCGGACGCTCTTCGGCGTCACCTCCACCAGCTCGTCCGGGGCAATCCACTCCAGGGCCTTTTCCAGCCCCATGTCGCGCGGCGGGACGAGGATCACGTTCTCGTCGCGGCCGGCGGCGCGGATGTTGGTGAGCTTCTTCTCGCGGCAGGCGTTGACGTTGAGATCCGAGGGGTGGGCGTTCTCGCCGATGATCATCCCCTCGTAGATCTCGGTGCCGGCGGGCACGAACAGGTAGCCGCGCTCCTGGATGGAGAACAGGGCGTAGGGGATGGTCTTCCCGGCCCGGTCACTGACGATGGCGCCGTTCTGTCGCTTGGGGATGTAGCCGAACCACGGCTCGTACCCGTCGAACTGGGAGGACATGATGCCCTCGCCGCGGGTGATGGTGAGGAACTCGCTGCGGAAGCCCACCAGTCCGCGCGCCGGGATGCGGAACTGCAGCCGCGTCCGCCCGCCGCCCAGCTGGCCCATGTCCACCATGCGGCCCTTGCGGGGCCCCAGGCGCTCGGTCACCGCCCCCACGGAGACCTCCGGCACGTCGCACACCATGAGCTCCATGGGCTCGTGCACCTGCCCGTCCACCTCCTTGGTGATGGGCTCCGGGTTGGAGGCGGTCAGTTCGTACCCCTCGCGCCGCATGGTCTCGATGATGACCGCCAGCTGCAGCTCGCCGCGGCCCACGACGCGGAAGGCGTCAGGCGTCTCGGTGTCCTCCACGCGGATGGAGACGTTGCGGTAGGCCTCGCGGTGGAGGCGATCCCGCAGGTTGCGGGAGGTGACGAACTTGCCCTCGCGGCCGGCCAGCGGGCCGTCGTTCACACGGAACATCATCATCATCGTGGGCTCGTCCACGGTGATGCGGGGCAGGGCGGAGGGGCGCTCGGCGTGGCTGATGGAGTCTCCAATAGAGATGTCCTCGATACCGGCCAGCGAGACGATCTCCCCGGGCCCCGCGTCTGCGATCTCCGTCCGCTTCAGCCCCTGGAAGCCGTACAGCTTGACGATTTTGCCCTGCTCCACCTTGCCGCCGGCACGCACCACGGAGACCGGCATGTTGGGGGTCAGCCTGCCCTGGTGGATGCGTCCCACGGCGAGGCGGCCCACGTAGTCATCGTAGTCCAGGTTGACCACGAGCATCTGGGGATCCTCGCCCTCGGCCACCTTGGGGGGCGGGATGTGGTTGAGGATGGCCTCGAAGAGCGGCTGCAGCGTCTTGCCGGGGGTGTCCAGGTCCAGCGAGGCCTGTCCCTGGCGGGCCACGGCGTAGATGACCGGGAACTCGATCTGCTTCTCGTCCGCGCCGAGGTCGATGTAGAGCGAATAGACGAGGTCCAGGACCTCCTTGGCGCGGGCGTCCGAGCGGTCGATCTTGTTGATGACCAGCACCGTCTTGAGCCCCAGCGCGAGCGCCTTGCTCAGCACGAAGCGCGTCTGGGGCAGGGGGCCTTCCGCCGCGTCCACCAGCAGCAGCACCCCGTCCACCAGCCGCAGGCCGCGCTCCACCTCGCCGCCGAAGTCCGCGTGGCCCGGCGTGTCGATGATGTTGATGTGGTGCCCGAGGTAGCTGATGGCGGTGTTCTTCGCCATGATGGTGATGCCCTTCTCGCGCTCGAGATCGTTGCTGTCCATCACGCGCTCGGCCACCACCTCGTTGGTGCGGAACACGCCGGCCTGGCGCAGCATGTGGTCAACGAGCGTCGTCTTGCCGTGGTCGACGTGGGCCACGATGGCGACGTTGCGGATCTTCTCTCGGGCGATCATCTCGGGTGCATCCAGTCTTCTGAAAGGAAAGTGAAAGGGAGGGGGCCCCTTATCCCACCCACCCATCAATGCAAGGGGTGCCTTGGATCAGCCCGCGGGGAGCCGCTCGGCGAGGAAGCGCTCCACACGCTGGTTGATGAGCTCCGGGCGCTCGAGCGGCGCGGTGTGGGTGCCGTCCTCCACCACCAGCAACTCCGCGTCCGGGAGGGCCCGGGCCATGCGCTCGGAGAGCCAGCGGGGGGTGAACTGGTCCCGCTCCCCCGCCACCACCAACGTGGGGACGCCCACGCGGGGCAGGTGATCCAGGGCCGAGTGGGAGGCGAGCGACTCCAGCGTCCGCACGAACGCCACGGGGTGCATCCGGGCGAGGTGGTTGAAGTAGGCCTCCACGTCCATCCGGTGGATGAGCTCCGCGTTCATCTCCGTCCGCAGCGCCAGCTGCAGGGGCACCTCCGTGCGGGCGAAGGCGTGGACGCCCTTCTGGGCGTGGTCCGGGAAGCGCTCCACCGCCCCGCGCATGAGCGGCAGCAGCCGCCGCATCACGTTGGTGTCGTGGAAGGTGTCCAGCGGGTTGCCGTAGCTGCCGCACAGCAGCGCCAGGCCACGCACGCGGGACGGGTGCTGGCGGTGGAATTCCAGGGCCACCTGGACCCCCATGGAGTGGCCGAAGACGGCCGCGCGCTGGAACCCCACGTGGTCCATCACCCGGACCTGGTCCGCGCAGGTGAGGTCCATGCCGATGAGCGAGGGTTCCTCCGGCAGGCTGGAGCGGCCGTGGCCGCGGTAGTGCCAGCGAAGCACGCGGTGCCGCCTGCGCAGCACGGGGAGGAGGAAGCGCCAGACGAAGCCGTCACACCCCAGGCCGTCGTTCAGCACCACGTCCGGCCCCTCGGGGTGCTCGGGGCCCTGCACCTGGAAGTAGAGCTGGGCGCCGTCCGGCGTCTCGAGGAAGTCCTGGTGGAAGGAGCGCGGGGTCACGGGGCCTCGTCCGGGATCTCTTGGTCCGCGTCACCGCCCTTGTCCAGTCCGAAGCGGGCGATCTTGAGGATCAGGTTGGACCGGCTGATGCCCAGCTCCCGGGCGAGCCGGCTCTTGTTGTGGTTCGTTCGCTGGAGTCCGCGGGAGATCATGTCCCGCTCCAGCTGCTCCACCGCCTCGTTGAGGTTGCCGGTCGCCGGAAGCGACAGGGGGGCGGCCGGGCCGGCGGCGCTGGCCTGCGGGGGGAGGACCGAGTCCCGGATGCGGGGAGAAACCAGGTCCAGCCCCAGCCACTCCTGGTCCGTGCCCAGGACGAGCAGGCGCTCGCACTCGTTTTCCAGCTCCCGGACGTTCCCGG
>VGRA01000277.1 GCA_016875515.1 Deltaproteobacteria bacterium
TGTGCTGGGGCATCTTCGGCTCCACCGGCCAGGCCGCCGGCCTGGGCATGTGCGTGGGTGACTGCCGCACCGCCCTCAACGCCCCGGCCAACGGCGGCGACCCGTGCAACACGGCCCAGGGCTTCGCTTGCTCCACCTCGGGCTCCAACGCCGGCTTCTGCTGCAGCAACCCTGCGGACGGCGGCACCGCCGAGTGCTACGGCGTCCTGTAGTGCCTGAACGGGCGTCGGGCCTGCCGGCCTGAGGTCCGGGCGAGCTGCGGGCGGTCTCACCGGGAACGGTGGGCCGCCCGCTTCGCGTTTCAAGTGGAATCACCGGACGGAGGACGGGACGTGGACGAACTTGCAGGTGGGCTGCTCAAGGCGCTGGACTTGCGGGTGCTCGTGGTCTGCTGCACCGGGGCGGCGCGCACCATTGCCACCAAGCACGGGGCGGCCCCGGCCGCGGCCGGCGTGCTGGGGCAGGGGGTGGCCGCCGGCCTGCTCCTGGCCGGGCTTTCCAAGAGCGAGTCCCGGCTGAACCTCCAGCTGGAGTGTGACGGGCCGCTGCGCGGCATGTTCGTGGACGCGGACACGGACGGGAACGTCCGGGGGTACGTGAAGAACCCCGCCGTGCAGGTGCAGGTTGCCTCCCGCGAGTTCCGCTTCCGCCCCGCGCTCGGCAACTCGGGCTTCCTGTCCGTACTGAGGGACCTGGGAAACGGGGAGTACTACCGCTCGTCGGTGGAGCTGCAGGCGCTCGAGCTGGGGGCGGACGTGGAGCGCTACCTCGAGCAGTCGGACCAGGTGGAGAGCGTGCTGCGCCTGGAGGTCCAGGAGTCAGGCGGCGAGGTGCTCGGCCGGGTGGCCGGGCTGCTGCTGCAGCCGCTGCCGGCCGGGGACCGCGCGGCGCTCGCGCGCTTCCGCGAGACCCTGGGGCAGGGCGGCGGCTTTGCCCGCGCCGTGGAGGACAACGACGGGGGCGGGGCGCAGGCGCTTTTGCGCCGGCTCTTCCCGGGGGAAGAGCTGGAGTTCACCGCCCGCTGTCCCGTGCAGTTCCGCTGCCGCTGCAACCAGGACCGCGTGTTGAACGCGCTGGCCGCGCTCGGCCAGGCAGACCTCCTGTCGCTCATGGAGGAGCAGGGGAAGGCCTCGGTGACGTGTGATTTCTGCGCCACCGTGTACGAGGTGGATCGCGCCGGGCTGGAGTCGCTCGTGGCCCGGATGGAGCCCGCCTGAGACGGGAAACCCCTTTGACAGGGGTGCAGCCCGGGGCCTAATCGCCCGCCCATGGGCTACTTCGACACGCTGATGGCTGACCGCTACGAGGGGCTTCACTTCGTTTCGGACGGCGCCTCGGGGCTGCGCGGGCTCATTGGCCTGCACTCCACCCGGCTCGGGCCCGCCATTGGCGGCACCCGCGCGCTTGCCACCTACGCCTCCGAGGAGGCCGCGGTCCAGGACGTTCTCCGGCTCAGCCGCGGCATGAGCTACAAGGCCGCGCTGGCCGGGCTGCCTCACGGCGGCGGCAAGTCGGTCATCATGCTGCCCAGGGGGCCGTTCGACCGCGAGCGGCTGTTCGAGGCCTTCGGCCGCGCGGTGCACCGCCTGGGCGGGGCATACCTCCCGGCCGAGGACTCGGGCACCGGCCCCGAGGACATGGCCTTCATCCGCCGCGCCACGCCGCACGTGCTGGGGCTCGCGGGCAAGAGCGGGGACCCCTCGCCCGTGACCGCGTTCGGCGTGCTGCGCGGCATCCAGGCCGCGGCCCGGCGGGTGCTTGGCCGCAGCGACCTACAGGGGCTGCGCGTCACCGTCATGGGCGTGGGCCACGTGGGGCTGCCGCTGTGCGAACTGCTGCACCAGCAGGGGGCGAAGCTGTGGGTGAGTGACGTGGACGCCGGCCGCATGAAGGTGGCCGTGGACCGCTTTGGCGCCACGGCGCTCTCCCCGGAGGCGCTGGTTGCCCAGGCGGCCGACGTCTACGCCCCGTGCGCGCTGGGCGGCGCCATCAACGACACCACCCTGCCGCTCTTGAAGGTGAAGCTGGTGGCGGGCGCCGCCAACAACCAGCTAGCGGAGGCGCGCCACGGCGAGGCGCTGGCGAACAGGGGCATCACCTACTGCCCGGACTACGCCATCAACGCCGGTGGCCTCATCAACGTGGCGGCGGAGGTGGGCACCTATGACCGGGAGAAGGCCTACGCCCGGGCCGCGCTCATCCACGACACCATCGACCAGGTGCTCGCCCGTGCGAAGGAGACCGGCCTCCGGCCCGAGCAGGTGGCAGACAAGATGGTGGAGGAGAAGCTGTACGGGTAGGGCTGGCAGGCATTGCACGCGTGGTGACGGGGGTGAACGGCGGGGCCTGGCACCCCCGCCCGTGCGAATGTGTCCAGTCGACCGCACGGCGCCCCGCAGCACGCAGGGAATGCCTCGGGCAACGGTGACGTGGGCTCAGGGAGAAGAAGGGGGCTGCCCGGAAGTTCGTGCGCCCTCCCGGAGTTCCAGCGCGGGCAGGGCGGCTCACGGGCTGAAGGTCACCGAGAGCCCACCTCCCACCGTAGGCATCCAGTTCGCCCGGGTTCGACGCCTGGGGTTGCCTGCAGGGCGGGCGGCGCCCCGGAGGCGGAGGGAGGCCAGGACCGCGTTGCGCAGGGCAAGGTGCCGGTGGCAACGGCTGGAAAGGACGAACGTCCGCGCCCCGCTCGGGAGCGGGGGAGCAGGGCACTGTGCAGAACTTTCGGCCAATTCAACTGGCAGAAACTTCTGCGCAGAGGGCCCACGCAGACCGTCCCCACTCCCCGCGTCCAGCGCCGCCCCACCTCCGGCCGGCCGGTGTTCCCTGCGTAGCAGCGTCGGCTGGGCGGGCAGTTCCGGACGGGAGGAAGGGCGCTGCAGGAGGGTTGAACGTCCTCGCCCGGCCTGCGGCTGGATGGGGAGGCACATCCCCGCGCCGCCGCTGCGGAACGAGGTCCGCACGGAGACGCGCGTGACGTCAACACGGCGGACCGGGGAACGCGGGTCTCAGGGGCAATGCGCCGGGACCTGCTTGAACCGGGCGAGCGAACCGGGCGGGAACGTCCACTCCGGGGTGACGAGCGGGGCGCCCTCTGCAAGTTCGTACCACGGCGTCCCAGGTTGGGAAGGGTTGTCCAGGACGTGGACCTCCTGCGCTGGCATGTAGCTCTGCGCCAGGGCGAAGGCGCGCCGGCCCCCCGGTCCCTCCACCACGTCCACCACGGCCACCGCGTGCCCGGGGAAGCCCCCCTGGAGGAAGAGGTCCCCGGGCCGGATGTCCGCCAGCGGGACGCGCTCCACCATGTACTGCTGGAGGGAGGCTGTCCCCGCGTAGGTGAACGCGAAGTCGAGGAAGCGGCGGAATGCCGCGTGGCCGCCATCCGGGGCGCTGCGTGGCTTCCACTGAAGGGACCGGCCGTGCACGCTGGGCCGTTCGCCCGCGGCCCAGCGGTCCCAGCGCAGCGGCGCACCGCTCGTGAGCGGAATGCAGAGCCCGGAGGCGCCCCGGCGCGCGTAGGCCTCCTCCGCCCACAACCTCAGCACCGCGTCGGCGCACTGCTGCAGGTCGCGCTTGCCCACATCCACGTCCACCACCGCCAGGTGCGCGGCCTGGTTGGGCTTGGTGCGTCCGTCGAACAGCCGCACCTCGGGGCGTCCGGGGCGGAGGGGCAGCCCACGCAGCCACTCGCAGGTGGCGCCGCACGGCGCGCGGGTGAATCCCGCGGGGACGGGGAAGCGCGCCGCCAGGGTCTCCTCCTCTGGCACCGGCGCCGCGCGCCACGGGTAACGCGGGGCGGCGAGCGCGGAGGCCGGGGCGAGGCACAGCAGGGCGGCGGAGATCAGCGGGGGGAGGGTGCGCATGCGGGATCCAGCAGTTCCGGCCTGTACTCGAAGTGCATGGTATCGAAGTGGTACCAGCGGCCGCCCCAGATGAACCCCTCCGCCTCGAACGCCTCCACCACTGCCGGGGGCACCCGGCTCCGCCACCGCGCGCCGGGGCGCGCCCAGCGCCAGTAGTCCGACACGCGGGTGTCAATGTCCACCGCCCCCCCCCACGCGTGCGCGCTGGGACGGCGCGTCCCGGCGATGTCCCGGTTGGCCCACCCCCCGGCGGGCCGGCGCAGCGCGGCGGCCACGTCCGGCGACTCCCGGGCGAGCGCCTCCAGCCGCGCCGCCACCCGGTGCAGGGCAGGGGCTACCCGGGGATGCACCTTCACCGTGCCTCCGCCGAGCTTCACGGCCACGGCCACGGCCCGCACCCGGTCCCGGGGGCCGTACAGCGCGTCCATCAGCGCCTCCACGCGCGCCCGGCCCGGGTCCTCCGCCGGGTCCATCACCGGTCCGGGCGGCGTTCTCCGGTACGGGGTGGCGAGCGTGTCCTCGAGGTCCGGGTCCTCGAGCCGCCCCTCCGGCGTCTTGCGGCGCCCGTCGTCCCAGGGCACCACCTCGCCGCTCGGAAGCACCAGCCCGGGACGTCCTTCCGCGTTACGGCCCACGTCCAGCCCGGTATGCCGTGCGAGGCACTCCAGCCCGGGCGGGGCCGCCTGGGCCACGACGAGCCATGTCAGCAGCGGTCCGGCAAGCAGCGCCATCGGGGAGAGGCCACCATCCCCGGACGCGGCACGCAAGCACCTCCCCGTGCCGCTCCCGAGGTCGCGCAAAGCGCAGTCCCGCGCGGGGAGGAAAGTCATCGGACCGCCGTCTACGCCACCGGACGGTTGGGCTGCCGCAGGGTTCGCAGCGGCCACGCCCGCGGGCCGCGCACCCGGCCGCGAGCCGCTCCAGCCGCGGCCCGGGGTGCCA
>VGRA01000278.1 GCA_016875515.1 Deltaproteobacteria bacterium
ACGTACGTGCAGGACGGGCCGGGCGAGCACAAGGGCTTCGAGTACTCCCGCACCCAGAACCCCACGCGCCACGCGCTGCAGGAATGCCTGGCTGCGCTCGAGGGAGCGACGCACGGTCTCGCCTTCGCCTCGGGCCTCGCCGCCACGGACATGCTGATGCACATGCTGGACGCGGGCGACCACGTGGTGGTGAGCGACGACGTCTACGGGGGCACCTTCCGCATCTTCGACAAGGTCTTCCGCCGCGCAGGGCTGAGCTACTCCTTCGTGGACCTCTCCCGCCCGGAGAACCTGGAAGCGGCCATCACGCCGAAGACGAAGATGATCTGGGTGGAGACCCCCACCAACCCCATGCTCAAGCTGATTGACCTCGAGCACGTGGCCGCGGTTGGGCGCAAGCGCGGGCTGCTCACCGTCTGCGACAACACCTTCATGACCCCGTGCTTCCAGCGCCCGCTGGAGCTGGGCTTCGACGTGGTGACCCACTCCACCACCAAGTACCTGAACGGCCACTCGGACGTGGTGGGCGGGTTCGCCTGCACGAGCAACGAGGAGCTGTCGAAGAAGATGTACTTCCTGCAGAACGCGGTGGGGGCGGTGCAGTCCCCCATGGACAGCTTCCTCGTGCTGCGCGGCGTGAAGACGCTCCACGTGCGGATGCAGCGCCACCAGGAGAACGCGTTCAAGGTAGCGGAGTTCCTGCTCTCGCACCCCAAGGTGGAGAAGGTCACCTACCCGGGGCTGCCCAGCCACCCGCAGCACGCGCTGGCGAAGCGGCAGATGAAGGGCTTCGGCGGCATGATGACGTTCGTCATGAAGGGCGGCCTGGAGGCCTCGCGCCGCTTCCTCAAGACGACGCGCATCTTCGCCTGCGCCGAGTCGCTCGGCGGGGTGGAGTCCCTCATCGAGCACCCGGCCATCATGACCCATGCCTCCATCCCGCAGGAGAACCGGGAGAAGCTGGGCATCTCCGACGGCCTCATCCGCCTGTCGGTGGGGATTGAGGATGCGCAGGACCTGGTGGACGACCTGCGCGCCGCGCTGGACGCGGCCTAAGCCGCCGCGTCCCGGCGATACGACGGCATCTACGCGGCCTTGGCCGCGAGGTGCTCGATCAGGTCGATGCGGGTGAGGATGGCGGTCACCCGCGTCCCCTCCTTCACCACCGCCACGTTGTCCTGGTTGAACACCTCGCGCAGCTGCGGGAGCGTGGTTTCCGGGCACACCACCCCCTGCAGGGGGGCCACGATGCCGTCGATCAGGTCCGTGGCCTTGCGCTGGCCGCCGGCGAGCGCGTTGAGCAGGTCGTACTCGTGGATCATCCCCACGACGCTGCCGGCGTGATCGTTCACGGGCATCTGGGACACGCCGTGCTTGCGCATGTGCTCGATGACCGCGCCCACGGTCTGCCCCATCTTCTCGGTGAAGAGCTTCCGGTCCGGCCGCAGCAGGTCCCGGACGCGGCCCGGCCCCTTGTCGTCCACCGGGAAGCCGTTGTCCCGCATCCACTCGTCGTTGAAGTACTTGGACAGGTAGATGGAGCCGGAGTCAGGCAGCACCGCGACGATCACCTTGCCCTTGCCCACCTCCTTCGCCAGCTGCAGGGCCACGTGCACCGCCGCGCCCGAGCTGCCGCCGGCGAAGATGCCCTCCTCGCGCGCCAGCCGCCGCGCCGCGGCAAAGCACTGCGCGTCGTCCACCTGGCGCACCTCGTCCACCACCTTGAAGTCCATGGCGGCGCAGACCATGTCCTCGCCAATGCCTTCCACCTTGTAGGTGTGCGGGGGAGGCATCTTCCCGGTCTTGAAGTAGCCGGCGTAGATGCTCCCGAGCGGATCCACGCCCACGTTCTTCACGTGCGGCATCTTCTCCTTCAGGTACTTCCCGGTGCCGCTCATGGTGCCGCCGGTGCCCATCCCGGCCACGAAGTAGTTGAACTTCCCTCCGGTCTGCTCCACCAGCTCCGGCCCGGTGAGGGTGTAGTGCGCCTCGATGTTGTCCGGGTTGTGGTACTGGTTCAGCATGAAGCTGCCCGGCGTCTCGCGGTGCAGCCGCTTGGCGGTCTCGTAGTAGCTGCGCGGGTCCTCCGCGGGCACGTTGGTGGGCGTCACCACCACCTGCGCCCCCAGGGCCTTGAGCCGGTTCACCTTCTCCATGCTCATCTTGTCCGGCATGGTGAAGATGCACTTGTAGCCTTTCACCGCGGCGGTCATGGCCACGCCCATCCCGGTGTTGCCGGAGGTGTTCTCCACGATGGTGCCGCCCGGCGTCAGCTTCCCCTCGCGCTCCGCCTTGTCGAGGATGTACCCGGCCATCCGGTCCTTGATGGACATGCCCGGGTTCATGAACTCGCACTTCACGTAGACGGTGGCGTCGTCCGGCCCGGTCAGCTTGTTGAGCTTCACGAGCGGGGTGTTGCCGACGGCCTGGAGAATGTTGTCGTAGACGCGGGCGTTGGGATCCATGGGAGCGGCGTATAGCAAAACCTTGCCCGCCGCCACCGTCCGGGCTCGGCAGCCGGCAACTCGCAGTCACAGGGGGAGTCCATGCCCAGTCGTTTCCAGATCCAGTCGTTGGGAGCGGTGCTTGTCTGCTTGATGCTCGTGGCGTGCGGGGGCCACGTGCTTCATTGATTTCGAGTGCGCGACGGGCCTGTTCTGCGCCGGGGTCAGCTTCGGCATGAACGGCACGCCGGGTACCTGCCAGACTCGCGCACCCGTGGGGGCATCCTGCGTTTCTTCGCAGTACAGCCAGCCGTGCGTGGACGGCGCGTACTTCATGGGCGCCACCTGCCGGGCAGGCAAGGCCGAAGGCGCCGCCTGCGATCCCATGGCGCAAGAGTGCGCCTCCGGATTGGCGTGCGAGGCGGGGACCTGCACGGCCGTCAGCTGCACGGACCCGACGCCGTAGGTCCAGCCCACGGCTGTTGCTCCGCGCGGACCGTCATGGAATGGACCGCGCGGTCTTTTTCGGTCACCCTTCCAGTGCCCGCCCGCCATGGCCCTCTCCCCGTTGACCCGCGCCGCCGCCTGGGTGCTCCTCGCCACTGCCGCATGCCGCGCCACCGCGCCGGCCGCCACCGCGCAGCAGCCTTCGCCCGCCGCGCCGAAGGGAGTCCGCTTCATCGCCGTGGGGGACACCGGCCGTGGCAACGCCGAGCAGCACCAGGTGGCAGCTGCCATGAAGGCAAAGTGCGCCGCCTCCGGGTGCGACCTCGTCGTGATGCTCGGGGACAACTTCTACCCCACCGGCGTCACGTCCCCGGAAGATGCCCAGTTTCAGGAGAAGTTCGAGCAGCCCTACGCGGGGCTGGACATTCCCTTCTACCCGGTGCTCGGAAACCACGACTACGGCGGCAACGGGGCAGGGGACGAGTTCGGCAAGGGGGCGCACGAGGTGGCGTACACGGGCCGCTCCTACCGGTGGAAGATGCCCGCGCCGCACCACCACTTCCAGGTGGAGAACGTGGAGTTCTTCGCCACGGACACCAACATGCAGCTGTACGGGCAGGACGGCGTGCAGCGGCGGGACATGGCGCAGTGGCTGGCCGCGTCCACCGCCGCCTGGAAGATCTCGCTGGGGCACCACCCGTACCTCAGCAACGGCTACCACGGGAATGCCGGCAGCTATGACGGCAAGGCCGGGCACGCGCCGTGGGACGGCGTGGGGGTGAAGTCCTTCTTCGAGGAGGTGCTGTGCGGGCGCGTGGACCTGGCGCTGTTCGGCCATGATCACAACCGCCAGTGGCTGGAGCCCACCTGCCGCGGCACGGAGCTGGTGGTGTCCGGCGCGGGGGCCGGTGGGAGTGCGCTGAAGCAGACGAACCCGGCGCGGTTCCAGTCCTCCGCCGTGGGCTTTCTCTGGGTGGAGGTGGAGGGCGGGAAACTCACGGGGGAGTTCATCGGCCCGGATGGGGCGGTGGACTTCGTGCGCACCTTGACCCGGCCGTGACCCACCTCTCGCCCAACGGGAACGCAGGAACCCCGGTCCACCGCGTCGTGCTCGTGTGCGGAGGTGCCTCCGGAGCGCTCGTGGCGCTGCACCTCCTGCGGTCGCTCGCCGCCGGGCCGCGCGTCGATCTCACGCTGCTCGACCCCTCACCGAGCCTCGGGGACGGGGTGGCCTACGGCACCCGGGACGACGCGCACCTGATCAACGTCCTCGTCGGCCGGATGGGCGCCGTTCCCGAGGAACCCGGCGACTTCCTCGCGTGGCTCCAGGCCTCCGGGCATTCCGCGCGGGCTGGCAGCTTCGTCCCGCGCGCACTGTTCGGCGCCTACCTCAGGGAGTGGCTTGCCGGCGTGGAGGCCGCGGCGCCCGCCGGCGTCCAGCTGCAGCACGCGCGGCGCCGCGCGGTGGACCTCCAGCGCATGCCGGGCGGCTGGCGCGCGGTGGACGACGCCGGCGGATGCTGGGACGCAGAGGCCGTGGTGCTCGCCACCGGACAGGGTCCTGCTCCACCGCCGCCGGGTTGGCAGGTCGAGCGGCTCGGGGCTGCCTGGCTGGAGTCCCCGCGGGGGACGCCGGGGCTGGGCGCGGTGCCCGAGCGCGAGGATGTCCTGTTGCTCGGCACGGGCCTCACCGCCGTGGACGCGGTCCTCACGCTGGCCCGGCGCAGGCACAGGGGACGGGTACTCGCCGTGTCTCGTCATGGCCGCTGGCCGCTCGTGCATGACCCGCTCGCGCCCGAGGCGCCCGCGGCCTCCCCGGGCATGTCCCTCCGCGCCGCCCTTCGTGTTGTGCGCGCGCAGGCCCTGCGGGGAGATGGGCGCGCGAGCGTGG
>VGRA01000279.1 GCA_016875515.1 Deltaproteobacteria bacterium
CAGCTTCGCCCCGCCGGCGTGGGTGACCACCGCCAGCTGCGGGTTGAACCCCTCCACGTGCTCGGCCTCCTTCTTGAGGTAGCTCTCCGGGATGAGCATGGGGAAGTAGGCGTTCTTGTGGCCGGTCGCCTTGAACTGCCCGTCCAGCACGTCCCGGATGTTCTCCCAGAGGGCGTACCCGCTGGGCCGGATGACCATGCAGCCCTTCACGTCCGAGTAGTCGGCGAGTTTTGCCTTCTGGACGAGGTCCACGTACCACTCGGAAAAACCCTTCTCGCGGGGGATGAGCTTGTCGGCCATAGGGGGATGGGCCTCTAGGCCAATTCCGCCCAGCGCTCAACCGTGGTGCAGGCCGGAAGGACCGTTCGCGAAAAGTGAACGGTTCCAGGTGGAGGAGCGGGTGCGCGGCTGGCTCACCAAGCGGCGGGCCCACCACCGGGTGTGGTACCGGCAGCTGGTGGGGGCGTAAGGGCTGCAGGCGGTGGCGGCCACGGCGCTGCTGGCGCTGGGCGGCTGGCTGGTCATCCAGCGGCAGCTGACGCTTGGGCAGCTGTTGGCGGCCGAGTTCGCCGTCACCACGGTGCTGTCCAGCCTCACGCGGCTCGGGAAGCAGAGGGAGAGCTGGTACGACGCGCTCGCCGCAGCGGACAAGCTGGGCCACCTGCTGGACATCCCCCTGGAGTCCTCCGGGGCGGGCTTGGGGCTGCCGGGTGACGGGGCGCTCGCGGCGCACGTGTCGGGGACGGTCTAAGCCGGGCCGGGGGAGAAGGTGGCGGTGGTGGCCCGCCCGGGGGCGGGGAAGAGCTGCATGGCGCCCGCGCTGGTGGGGCTCGAGGAGCCGGGGCTGGGGCGGCTGTCCCTGGACGGCAGGGACGTGGCCCACCTGGACCGCGCCAGCCTGCGCGAGGCGGCGGCGCTGGTGCGGGGGGGGGAGTGCTTCAGCGGCACGGTGTTGGACAATGTTGCGCTGGGGCGCCCCGGGGTGGACCGGGAGCGGGCGTGGGCTGCGCTCGAGCGCGTGGGGCTGAAGCGGGTGGTGCAGGGGATGGAGGGGGCGGACCTGGCGCCGCTGACGCGCGGCGAGGCGCGCCGGCTGATGTTCGCGCGGGCGCTGGCGGCCCGGCCCCGGCTCCTGGTGGTGGACGACGGGCTGGAGGGCGTGGAGGCGGAGCACCGCGAGGCGCTGGCGGGGCTGCTGGCCGCGCCCGACGCCCCGTGGAGGCTGGTGGTCCTGGCGCATGACGAAGGGGACGCGCTGGTGCGGCGGTGCCAGCGGGTGGTGCGGTGGGAAGGGAGGAAGCCATGAGCCCGGCGAGCGGCGTGGACGCGGCCTCCGAGCGGCAGGCGCTGCGGCTGGTGCCGGCATCCCGGGCGGCGCGGGTGCTGGCGCGGCTGGGGCTGCTGGCGTTGCTGGTCACGGTGTTGGCGCTGTCGCTCGTGCCCTGGCAGCAGAGCGTGGTGGGGACCGGGCGCGTCCTGGCCTACTCGCCCACGGAGCGGCAGCAGAACATCGAGGCGCCCATCGAGGGGCGGTGGAGCTGTGGATGGACGGCAACGACGTGCCGCTGCTGTCCGAGGGGCGCAAGGTGCGGCTGCAGTTCGAGGGCTGGCCGGCGCTGCAGTTCAGCGGCTGGCCGCCCGTGGCGGTGGGCACCTTCGGCGCGAAGGTGGCGCTCATTGACGCCACGGGCGATGGCCGCGGGCGCTTCCGGGTGGTGGCGGTGCCGGGCGAGGATGACGAGGCCTGGCCGCCGCCGCGCTTCCTGCGGCAGGGGGTGCGCGTCAACGGCTGGGTGCTGCTGGACCAGGTGAAGCTGGGGTTCGAGCTGTGGCGGCGCCTCAACGGCTTCCCACCCACCACGGACGCCGGGGGCAAGTCGTGACGGGGCTGGTGGCGGCGGCCTTCGTGCTCGCCGCTGCACCGCTCGCCCTGGAGGAGGTGCTGGCGGCGGCGGACCGGGCCTTCCCGGCGCTGCAGGCGGCCCGGGCGGACGCCGCCGCGGCGCAGGGAGAGTTGCTCGCGGCGCAAGGTGGGTTTGACCCGGTGGCGCGGCTGCGTGGGGCCTCCATCCCGCTCGGCGGGTAACCCTCCACGCGGGTGGACGCGGTGGTGGATCAGCCCACGCCGCTGTGGGGGGCGGGGCTGTTCGCCGGCTACCGCTACGGCCAGGGGGATTTCCCCACGTACGACGGCGAGCGGGCCACCAATGCCGGCGGCGAGCTGCGCGCAGGGGCGTCCCTGCCGCTCTTGCGCAACGGGGCCGCGGACCGGCGGCGTACCCAGCTGGGGCGCGCCGAGGCGGAGGCGCAGGGGCAGCAGGAGGCGGTGCAGGCGCAGCGGCTGGAGGTGCGGCGGCTGGCGGAGAACCAGCAGCTTCCGGCACTGGACGTGTCGCTCGCGGTGTCCAAGGACTTCGGCGCGGGGGACGGCAAGCTGGACAAGACGGACGTGGAGGCGGCGCTGTCGTTCGAGTTCCCGCTGCCGAACCGGTTTGCGCGCGGCAAGGCGCAGGCGGTCTCCGGGGCGCTCTTGCGGGTGCTGGAGCAGGAGCGGCTCTTGCGGGACCGCGCGGCGGTGGAGGTGGGGGACGCCGAGAGCGCGCTCTCCGCCGCGCGCGAGCGGGTGCGGCTGGCGGGGCGGGAGCTGGAGGTGGCCACCGAGTTGGAGCAGGCGGAGTGGCACCGCTTCGAACTGGGGGATGGGCACCTGCTGTTCGTCAACCTGCGCGAGGTGGCCCGGGCCGAGGCCGCGGTGCGGGAGGTGGACGCGCTGGCAGACTTCCACAAGGCGGCTGCCGCCTTCCGCGCAGCCACCGCGGCGCCGTTGCCCTGAGGTGGCGCGTCCGGGGTAAGACGCCTTTCCGCCATGCCCCGACCGACCAAGACGCCCAAAGCCCCGCTCGTGGGTGTCCTCATGGGCAGCCGCACGGACGCCCCGTACCTCGCCCCCGCGCGGGAGGTGCTGCAGCAGTTCGGCGTGCCGCACGAGGTGCGGGTGGTGTCCGCGCACCGCACGCCCGAGTGGATGTTCGAGTACGCCCGGACGGCGGAGGGGCGGGGCCTCCAGGTGTTGATTGCCGCGGCCGGCGGGGCGGCCCACCTTCCCGGCATGGTGGCGGCTTCCACCGTGTTGCCGGTCTTCGGCGTGCCCATGCCCACCACGGGACTGCAGGGGGTGGACGCGCTCCTGTCCATCGTCCAGATGCCGCGCGGCGTGCCGGTGGGGACGCTGGCGGTGGGGGCGCCCGGCGCGGCCAACGCGGCGCTGCTGGCGGTGCAGGTGCTGGCGCTGCAGGACGCGCAGCTTCGCAAGGAGCTCCAACGTTTCCGGGAGGCGCGGCGGGACGAGGTGCTGAAGGACACCCACGCGTGAGCCCCATCCTCCCCGGCGCAACGCTCGGCATCCTCGGCGGCGGCCAGCTGGGCCGGATGGTGGCCATGGCGGCGCGCGCGCTGGGGTACCGGGTGCACGCGCTGGACCCATACGACATGTGCCCCGCCGCCCCGGTGGTGGACCGGCTCATCACCGCGCCGTTCGACGCCGCGGACGCCACGGAGGAGCTGGCGCGCGGGGTGGACGTGCTGACGCTGGAGATTGAGTCCGTGTCGGTGGCGGGGCTCCGCCGGGCGGCGGCCCACGCGCCGGTGCGCCCGGGGGCGCGGGTGCTGGAGGTCATCCAGGACAAGGGCCGGCAGAAGGCGTGGCTCGCCGGGCAGGGGTTCCCCGTGGGGCCGTTCCGGTTGGCGCGCACCGCGGCGGAGGTGGAGGCGGCGTGCGCCGCGTTCGGCCACCGGGCGTTCGTGAAGCGGTGCGAGGGGGGCTACGACGGGCGCGGGCAGGTGACGGTGACGGCGGCCGACGCGTCCACCACGGCGCACGCGCTGCTGGGCGGCGCGCCCACGGTGGTGGAGGAGGCGCTGCCGCTGCAGGCGGAGCTGTCCGTGCTGGTGGCGCGGCGTCCCTCGGGCGGGCTGGCCACCTACCCGCCGGCGTTGAACCACCACGCGCACCGGGTGCTGGACGTCTCCGTGCTGCCTGCCCCGTTGCCTGCGCAGGTGACGGCGGAGGCCATGCGCCTCTCCGAGGAGATTGCGCGTGGCCTGGGGGTGGAGGGGCTGCTCGTGGTGGAGCTGTTCCTGCTGGAGGGACAGCGGCTGGTGGTGAACGAGCTGGCGCCGCGTCCGCACAACACCTTCCACGCCACCGAGGTGGCCTGCGTGACGAGCCAGTTCGAGCAGTTGGTGCGCGCGGTGTGCGACCTGCCGCTCGGCGGCCCGGAGCTCATGCGCCCCGCCGCCATGGCCAACCTGCTGGGCGAGGTGTGGCTGGGGCGGGAGGCGGTCCCCTTCGACCGGGCGCTGGAGGTGCCGGGCACGCGGCTGCACCTGTACGGCAAGGCGCCGCGGCCGGGGCGGAAGATGGGGCACCTGACGGCGGTGGGGGACACGCCGGTGGAGGCGCTCGCGCGGGTGGAGGAGGCGCGGCGGAGGCTACTGCCGTGAGGCGCGCTGCCCGGGGCCTGGCGGCCGCACTGCTGCTGTGCTCGGCGGTGGCCGCGGGGGAGGAGCGTGCGCCGCTGCTGCTGGCCGCGGTGAGCCTGGCCCCTGCGGTGGCCGCTGCGCTCGCGTTGCCGGGTGCGCCCGCGGCCACGGTGTCCTCGGCGGGGACGGGGGAGTTGGTGCGGCAGGTGCGGGCCGGGGTGGGCGCGGACGTGGTGCTGCTGGCGGACACCGAGTCCGTGGCGCTGCTCGAGCGGGAGG
>VGRA01000280.1 GCA_016875515.1 Deltaproteobacteria bacterium
CGTCGGTCTTCAAGGAGCGGCGCGCGTTGGCCGCGGCGGTGCACCCCACCTCCCTGCGCAGCGCGCTCTCCGCGCGGGCCCACGGCGCTGGCGTCCGGGACGCTGTGCTGCAGCGCCCCCTGCCGGAGAGCCGCGCCGGGAAGGCCGCGGCGCTGACCTTCCTCTTGCTGCTGGAGGGGGACGCGCGCCTGTCCGGGACGTGGGAGGCATGGCGGGCCTTCCGGGTGGAGGCGTGGGGAGCGCCAGCGTTGGATGTCCTTGCAGGGTGGTCCGAGGTGGTGAAGGGACTCGGCGGCCCCGCGGCCGCGCTGGAGGACTTCCCGGGCTGCGTGGCCGCCCTGCAGCGCGCGAAGCTGCGCTCCCCCCCGCTGGTGGCGGCGGTGAAGACGCCGCTCGAGGGGAGGTTGGAGGACGTGGGCGCTGCGGACCTGGTGGCCTCGCTTCAGGGGCCCGCGGCCGAACCCGTACCGGACGCGCCATGGCTCGCCGCCGCGGACGAGGCCTTCGCCGCGCTGCTGGCGGCTCCGGATGCAGCGGACCTGCCCCTTCGCGAGGGCTCTGGGCGTTATCGCGGACGGCTGGGGCAGGCCTTCCTCGCCACCTGGCCCCTGCCGGCCGTCTCCGCGGACGGCGCCCCGGGGGCTGCCGCCGAGACCGAGGCCCCGCCTCCCGCGGCCCGGGTGGCGCTGGTGGTCCCGCCGCACGTGCCCTACGAGCCGGCGGGGGCGTTCCTCGAGCGGATGGCCCACGCCTACGGGCGGCTCTCCGCGTGGCTCGCGCAGCGGCCCGCGCTGGGGGCGGTGGTGCGGACGCTGCCCGGTGGGCAGAAGGCGGGGAGTGCGAAGGTGGAGGCGGAGGCGCTGCGGGCACTGTACCGCGGGGCGTGGCTGCTGGCACGTGCGGCGCCTCCCGCAGACGCGGAGCAGGCCGCCGCGGTGGCCCGCGCGGAGGCGTTCCTGGACGGGTGGCGCACGGACGTGGACCTGCAGCAGGACGCGCGGCTGCTGCGGGCCTTGCCGGGCGGCGGCGCGGTGCTGGTGCACGGCGTGTCGCGGCAGGCCTTGCGCGTGGGCTGGGCGCGCCTGCCGCGGGTGGAGTCCGTGGACGTGGACCCACGGCTGGGGCTGTACGCCGAGCGCCGCGCCACCCAGGGCTACCTCTTGCCCATCCTCGTCACCGGCCACGTCCCCGAGCCGCGCAGCCTCCCGGACCGCGCCGGGTTCCAGGCCCTCTCGGACAGGCAGGGGCGGAAGCCCGCCGCGGTGGAGGCGGCGCTGTCGCCCTGAGGGCGCGCCGGCTCAGCCGAGGCGCTTGAGCCAGCCGCGCAGCAGCCCCAGCAGCCCGGACGCGCCATCCCGCGCCTTGCTGGCGGAGGACTTGCCGGGGCGCAGGTCCACCATGCCGGAGACGCCCCGGTCGCGCAGCGCGCGCTCCTCCCGGACGAGGTCCGCGGGGGTGGGGCGGCCGGGGTCGTTCCACACGGACACGGGCCCGAGCGGGGACAGCGTCCGGATGGCCGCGTCCGTCAGCAGGTCCAGCCGGACGACGAAGGTGACGGGGCCGCCCAGCGTCCGCGCCAGCGAGGCCATGGCCTCCACCTGCCGCGCAGACAGCTTGCCGCCCTGCTCCCCCGCGGGCGGGTTGCAGGCGAGCGTGGCGCCGGGGAAGCGCTCGCGCACGAGCGGCCCCCACCTCCGCATGGCCGCGTCCCCGAGGTTGATCATCAGCCTGCCCTCGGGCACGCCGGCCGCGGCCACCGCGTCCAGCAGCTCCGGCATGCGGTCCGTCTCCTTGACGTCCAGCTTGAGGCCCCGCCCCGAGGCGGCCCCCCGCTCCAGCCACTCCGCCAGCGAGAGGTTGTCCCCCGGCTCGTCCCCCCGGTCATGGCGCATCTCCAGCGCGTGGGGCGGGTTGAGCTCCACCCGCACGTCCCCTTCCAGGAAATTGAAGCCGTGGGCGAGCGCCGCCTCGAAGTCCGCGCGGGTGTTGGTGCTGTGGGCGTTGCGCGCCTCGGACAGCGGGCGCCCGGTCCACCAGGTCTGCGGGTTGCGCACTCCCGCGTCGAACCCGTCCGCCGCGCGCACGGCTCCCGGCCCGGAAGGCTGTCCCACCGGCGCGGCGGGCCCACGGTCGGACCCGGTGTAGGCGGGGTGGGGCTGGGAGGGAGACGCGGGGCGGATGGGCACGGGCAGGGACTCTCCGGGGGCGGCGAGGGGGCGCCTCAGGGGGTGATCCGCTCCATCATGCGCGCGAACGGGATGGTCTCCCGGACGTGGTGCAGGCCGCACACCCACGCCACCGTGCGCTCCACCCCCAGGCCGAAGCCGGCGTGCGGGACGGTGCCGTAGCGGCGCAGGTCCAGGTACCACTTGAACGCGTCCATCGGCAGGTTGTGCTTCTGGATGCGGTCCTCGAGCGTGGCCATGTCGGACTCGCGCTCGCCGCCGCCGATGATCTCCCCGTACCCCTCCGGCGCCAGGACGTCCATGCCCAGGGCCACCTGGGGGTTGGCGGGATCGTGCCGGAAGTAGAACGCCTTCATCTCCGCCGGGTAGCGGTGGACGATGACCGGCCGGTCGAACTGGTTGGCGAGCACCGTCTCCTCGTCACCGCCGAAGTCATCCCCCCACTTGGCCGGGTGCCCGGCCTTCTGCAGGTACTCGATGGCCTCGGTGTAGGTGATGCGCGGGAAGGGCGGCACCACGTTCTTCAGCTTGGAGACGTCCCGCTCGAGTACGTCCACCAGCTCCTTCTCGTGCTTCTCCAGCACCCGCTGCACGATGAAGCTGATGAACCGCTCGGCCAGCACCATGTCCTCTTCCAGGGACATGAAGGCCACCTCCGGCTCCACCATCCAGAACTCCGTCAGGTGGCGGCGCGTCTTGCTCTTCTCCGCGCGGAAGGTGGGGCCGAAGCAGTAGGCCTTCCCGAAGGCCATGGCCGCGGCCTCCATGTACAGCTGGCCGGACTGCGTGAGGTACGCCTTCCCCATGTCGAAGTAGGGCACCTCGAACAGGGTGCTCGTCCCCTCGCAGGCGGCGGGGGTGAAGATGGGGGCGTCCACCAAGGTGAAGCCGTCCTGGTCGAAGAAGTCCCGGATGGCCTTCTCGATGGTGTGCCGCACGCGGAGGATGACGTGTTGGCGGCTGCTGCGGAGCCACAGGTGGCGGTGCTCCATCAGGTACGCCACGCCGTGCTCCTTGGGCGTGATGGGGTAGTCGCGCGCCTCCTGGATGACCTGCACGTCCTTGACGCCCAGTTCGAACCCGAGCGCGCTGCGCCTGTCCGCCTTCACCGTGCCGCGGACGATGAGGGACGTCTCCTGCCCCAGCTTGTCCGCCCTCTCGAACAGCTCCGGGGTGACGTCCCCCTTGAAGAGGACGGCCTGGATGATGGCGCTGCCGTCGCGCACCTGCAGGAAGTGCAGCTTCCCGGAGGAGCGCTTGTTGTAGAGCCAGCCGCGGAGTTCCACGTCCTGGCCTTCGTACTTGCCGGCTTCTGCAATGCGGATCACGGGGAGGGACATGGCGGCGCGGTATACCCCAAGGTCGTGAAGCCGGTCAGCCTGCTCGACGGTGGCGCCGAGGCCTTTCCCCGGATGGTGGAGGCCATTGGCCTTGCGCGCACCTCCATCTGGATGGAGGTCTACACCTTCGCCCTGGACGGCTGGGGGACGCGGGTGTGTGACGCCCTGTGCGCCGCCGCCCGCCGGGGGGTGGACGTCCGGGTGCAGGTGGACGGGGTGGGGAGCCTGGGCTCGGAGGGGGAGCTGGCAGACCGCCTGCGCGCCTGTGGGGCGAAGGTGCGGACCTTCAACCCGCTCACCGGCCTGTGGTCCGGGCGGTGGTGGCGCAACCACCGGAAGATGCTCCTGGTGGACGGGACGGTGGCCTTCGTGGGGGGCATCAATGTCTCGGAGGCCTACGCGCACGACGAGCAGAGTGGCCGCCGGGGCTGGGCAGACGTGGCGCTGGAGCTCCGGGGCGAGCTGGCCGCAGAGCTGGCGCGGCGGCTGCGGGGCGGGCGCCTGGCGCCACCCGCGGGGCCGGTGCGGGTGTGGCTCTCCGGTCTGCGCGGGGGGCTGCGGCTGCAGGGACGCTACCGGGAGGCGCTGAAGGGGGCGCGGGAGGAGGTGCTGCTGGCCCACGCCTACTTCCTGCCGAGCGGCGCCTTCGTCCGGGCGCTGTGCGCGGCCGCAAGGCGGGGCGTGAAGGTGCGGCTGCTGCTGGCGGGCAAGAGCGACGTCCCGCTCGCCCGGGCCGCCACGGCGCGGCTGTACGGGCGCCTGCTGTCAGCCGGGGTGGAGGTGCGCGAGTGGACCGGCTCCACGCTCCACGCCAAGGCGGCAGTGGTGGACGGGCGCACGGTGCTGGTGGGGAGCTTCAACCTGGACGCGCTGTCGCTGGTGAACCTGGAGACGCTCTTGGAGGTGGAGGACGGGGATGTGGCGGGTGCGCTGCGCGCGTGGATGGAGCGGCACCTATCGGAGGCGCGGGACGTGGAGGGGGACTGGCAGCGGATGGGCTGGCTTGAGCGGACGGTGCTGGGCGTGGTGGGGACGCTGGTGGTCCGGGTCCAGGTGGCGGTGGCGCGGCTGCTGGGGTGAGGCTGGGAGCGAATGAACTGCGGAAATGCGTACAGCACGTGCAGAGAGCGTTGTCGGCCGAGGGTGTCAGGAATTCGGTGTACGGGCTCGAGCAGCGGGTTGATGCCGCTGCGAGCGGCGTTGTGAGTCTTATCCCAGACGG
>VGRA01000281.1 GCA_016875515.1 Deltaproteobacteria bacterium
TGCAGCCCCAGCCGGTCCGCGCCGGACAGCCCCAGCAGGTAGAAGGGCCGGAAACGCTCACCGTCCACGGTGAAGCCGACGTAGGGGAAACGCAGCCCGGGCACGAGGAGGTTGTCCCAGGCCGAGTAGGGGGCGTCGCCCGACAGCTCGAGGGGGGCCGACGGTGCGGGCGCGGACCCGGCCGGGGGCGTGGACGCCGAGGGCTTCGAGTCCAGCGTGGCGAGGGCGGGCCTGCCGGCCAGCTCGTCCACCGTGAAGGCCGCCCCCTCGCGGTTGAGCAGCAGCACGCGCCCACCCGGGAGGGGGTGGGGATCCAGCGCGGCCCAGGGCACCTCGCCGAGCTGCTCGAGCTGTCCGGTGGAAAGGGTGCAGCGCCACGGCTGGGCGCGTCCCTCCGTGTCCCGCAGGAAGACGAGCGCGTCCTCGCCCGACCAGCGGGGCTGGTAGTTGAAGCGCCCGTCCGTGGTCACAGGGCGGAGAGCACCGTCTGCCTCGCGCAGCCAGAGGTCGAAGCCCTCGCCGGTCCAGCGGTTGAATGCCACGCGCGCACCGTCCGGACTCCATGCCGGGCTTGCCAGCGTCTCGGGCGTCTCGAACCGGGTGAGGGCCGTGGTGGCCCCGGTGGTCACGTCCATGGAGACCAGCTGGGACCGTGCCCCGTCCTGCGCCACCGCGACGAAGCACGTGCCGTCCGGTGACAGCGTACCGCCCAGCCCGATGAAGGGCCCCGCCTCCCGCAGCACCTCGCCCGTGGCGGCGTCCAGCACGAACAGGCGGGTGGCGTCGTTGCCCATCGGCGTGACGTCCGCGAGCGCGAAGCCGAGGTGGGCGCCGTCGGCGCTGAAGGACAGGCCGCTGACGCCGAGCGGGTTGGTGGAGATCCACCTCCGCCCCGGCAGGACTTCGGCGAGCCGCCGGGTCCAGCGCAGCGCGCCGGAGGGGGCGTAGACCGAGAGCCGGTTCACGTCGTCCAGCGCCGCGGACCAGAGCGCGAAGCTGCCGTCCGGTGCCGTGGCGAGCCGGGCGAAGTAGGGAGCAGGCCTGGAGACCCGGACGGACTGGCCGGCAGGGCGCTCGCGCCGTGAAACGGTCTTGCGGAGCTCCTCCGCGAACACGTCGAACTCCGCGCCAATCCCCTGCCCGTAGACGTGCTTGAAGCGGAGCGTGAAGCCGAGGGACGAGAAGATGGCGTCCCCCTGGTCTGCCACGAGCGCCCAGAGCTTCTCTTCCCCGTGCCGCCGGGCGAGCCACTCCACGAAGTGCTGCCCTACAAGGTACTGCGCGCCGAAGGGCAGGTGCTCCCGGTGGAGGGCGTTGAGGTGGCCGGCGTCCAGCCGGTGGGTGGCCGCGTAGGACAGGAACATCCCGCGCCAAAGGGGGTTCTCGGGGCGGCCCACGCGCCGGCCGAGCCGCGCCTCGTACCAGGTGGCGAGCCCCTCGAGGAACCAGGTGTCGGAGAACGCGTTGGGCTGGTGGACGTTGCCGAGCACGGTGTTGACGGCGGCCCAGAAACCGGTG
Organism: Deltaproteobacteria bacterium; assembly: GCA_016875515.1. Classification (GTDB taxonomy): domain Bacteria; phylum Myxococcota; class Myxococcia; order Myxococcales; family Myxococcaceae; genus VGRA01. The sequence goes on from VGRA01000281.1 coordinate 1,519, forward strand.
GCCTCCTGCATGTGGACGTAGTGGACCGCCTCGTGGCAGCTGACGTCTCCCACCTCCCCGCCGGCCAGCCCCAGCAGGTGGAAGAGCTCCAGAGAGAATTGCTGCGGGAGGACCATCTGCTGGGGCAGTCCGGCGATCTGGGGTTGGACGTAGGCGTTGTTGAAGTTGCTGGTGGTGAAGAACACCTGCAGCTTCTCGCGCTGCCGGCGAGACAGCGGGTGTGTGGCGAGAGAGGCGGTGCAGGCCTCCAGCCGGGCGAGCGTGCGCAGCGCCGTGTCACGGCCGGCCTCGGGGTAGTAGGCGCGGACGTGCGGCGTTTCCACGGTCCGCATCCTCCCGCGGGCGAAGCCGGTCTCCACGTCCTGGGGGAAGCGCGGGATGAGGCAGCCGGCCAGCAGCAGCAGGGGGACGGCGAGGCGCAGGGTGTTCACGGCCGGGCATGATGCCCCCAATCAGGCGGGCGGGGGCGGGAACGTTTCCGGCTGGTCCCCTGTGCGGTGCGTGTTATGCCGCCGCCCCATGAACGCCCCCGCCTTCCCCATGCCGCCGCAGGTCCAGGATGCCCAGCTCCAGCTCCTGGCAGTGCTCCGCGACCGCGAGGGCGGCGACGTTGATCTGCTGACGCTGCCGTGGGCGGAGGTGGAGAAGAAGGTGGTTCCGCTGCTGGGCGGCGCCTTCAGCCCGGAGCGGCCGGAGCACCTGGGGGTGGCCATGGGCATCTGCGCCGCGTTTGCGCAGCGGCTCGGGCAGGAGACGGGGGCCTTCTGGTTCCCGAACCGGGACACCATGGAGGGGGCATCCCTGGGCTTCCCGGACGCGCTGGTGACGTTGTCGCCGTTTGGCGAGGTGGTGAACGCGCTGTCCCGCGCCAACCTGGCGCTGCTGGACGAGGTGTCCAAGACGCTCCGCGTGCAGCTGGCGCAAGTGAAGTTCTCCGGCGCGCCGGGGACGCAGCGGAAGCTGACGCCGGACCAGTACATGAAGCTGTTCGACGCGGGTTTCGTCCAGCTGCTCGTGCTGGATGGGAAGAAGGCGCAGGAGGCGTGGAGCTCCACGCCGGACAAGCTGTCCCGGGAGATCCGGGACGCGCTGTCCCGCGCCGGCAAGGAGCTTCCGCCGGAGTTGCGGCAGCAGCTCCAGGCCCAGCTGGTGGGGGCGCTGGACCAGCTGCCGCGCGAGTCCGCGCTGATTGATCTCGCCGCGCGTGGCGCCGTCCGGCTGGTGGAACTCATGGCGCACGTCTTCGCCACGGCGAAGCAGTCCGGCAGCGCGCCCGAGGAGTTCTGGACGCAGGTCATCTTCCCGCTGCTCCACGTGGGCGCCCCCGCCACCTTCCCGCCCCTGGACGAGGAGGAGCTGGAGGCGTTCAAGCAGGGGGCCGAACCGCTGCTGCTCTTTCTGGAGGTGGTGCCGTACGCCACCCCGGCGGTGGAGGACGGCCTGCTCGGCGAGTTCGGGCAGGAGGAGCTGAAGCTGCCGCACGAGAAGCTCGCCAACGTGGCGCCGCTGCGCCTGGTGCGGGCGGAGCTGGGACGCCTCGCGCAGGTTCTTGCCGCGTTCGACCCGGCGAAGACGAAGGGCGCGCTGCAGCGCTTCACCGCCTACCTGGAGGAGAAGTCCGGCACGAAGGCCCGACCCTCTCCAGAGGCAGAGCAGATGCTGGAGGCGGCGCTCACGGTACTGAAGGACCTCAAGGCCGCCATGGCGGAGGCCCCGTCCGAGCCGATGCTCTGCATCCGCCGGGTCACCGAGGCCGAGGCGGCGTCGGATGCCGCGCTCGCTGAGCTCCGCAAGCTGATCAACGGCCCCCGCCTCATCCTGATGTAGCCCCTCGCTGCTCAGCGGCGCAGCAGCGCGTCCAGCGCGTCCGTCCGCTCCGGCGGGAGGCGCGCACGCGCCAGGTCCACCCCGCGCAGCGACAGCGTCCGGTACAGCGGTAACAGCTCCCGGGGCAGCGCGGCCAGGTGGGACTGCACCACCTTCGTGTCCCCGCGCGCGATGGGGCCGGTCAGCCCCGCGGACAGGCCGCGCGCCTCCACGCCGTCCAGCGCGGAGCGCATGAGCGGCAGCAGGGCGTCGAGCGCTTCGGGCGCATCCACGCCTGCCTCGGCGAGCGCCTCCACGGCGGCGGAGGCCAGCGCCACCAGCCCGCCTGCAGCCAGCACTGCGCCCGCGTGGTAGGCGGCGCGCCCTGCCTCCGGCACGGAGAACGTGCGCAGGCCGAGATCCCGGGCCGCGGCCCGGAGCAGCTCCAGCAGCGCGGGGCTGGTGGCCGAGAGCGCAGCGGCGCGTCCCTCGAGCGGATCGGTCCGGGCGCTCAGGGCTGAGAGCGGGTGGAGCGAGCCGAGTGGCCGCTCGCCGTGTGCTCCGAGGACCGAGAGCGGCAAGGCGCCGGCGCAGTGGACGAGGGCGGTGTGGCGACCGAGGTCTGCGGCCACCAGCGCCGCCGCGGAAGCGACCGCGTCATCCGGGACGGAGAGGAACACCGCCGCCGCGGAGGCGAGGTCCTCCTGGTCTGCGATCCGCAGCCCGTGCGCCACCGCGCTGCGCAGGGAGGCGCCCGAGCGGGTGAAGACGCTCACGGGCCAGCCGGCGCGCTGGAGCCCCAGCGCGAGCGCGCCGCCCAGCCGTCCAAAACCCATCACCACGACGGGGCGACGCCGGGGGGCGCGGGTGGCGAAGGCGGCTCGGGCGGTGGGGCGGGGACGACGGGGGCGGGGAGGGGGCATGGCGTGCGAGCGGGGAGCGGAGCTTTGGGTTAGAAACCCGCGGCTCGCCATGCACGCTACTTCTTCCATGCTCCGTGCGCTCGTGGATCCGTGGGACGGGCTGGGGCCGTTGGTGTCCTCGCACCGGTGGGGGGTGGCGCTCGCCTGCGTCTGCCTGGCCACGTTTGCCTCCGGGGCGGTGTGGGCGTGGCGGTTCAATCCGCTGCCCGCCGTGCTGCAGGAGATGAAGCGTGAGGGGGAACTGGCCCGCGCCACCGAGCAGGAGATAACCGAGCAGGCCACCCGGAGGTCCCGGATGCAGTGGGTGGTGGCGGTGGCGGATGGCGCGGTGGGGGCGCCCGCGCGCGCGCTGGGGCTGACCCTTGCGTTGGCGCTGGCCGCGTGGCTCGTGGGGGCGCGCTTGCCCCTGGGCGCGGCGTGGCAGGTGGCGCTCGTGGCGCTGCTGCCCGTTGCGTTGGGTCACGTGGCGTTGGCGCTGGCCATGGCCCGCAGCCCGGGCCT
>VGRA01000282.1 GCA_016875515.1 Deltaproteobacteria bacterium
GTCGAAGTAGGCGGGGACGGTGATGACCGCCTGCTCCACCTTGCCGTTGAAGTGGGCCTCGGCCCGGCGCTTGAGCGCGCGCAGGATCTCCGCGGACACCTCCACCGGCGTCACCGGATGCCCGCCCGCCACCTGGAACCGGACCGGCCCGTTCTCGCCGGCGAACCGGTAGGCCCCCAGCTTGCGCGTCTCCGGGTCCGAGAGGGACTTCCCCATGAAGCGCTTCACCGAGACGATGGTGTCGGTGGGGTGCTGGGCGGCCACCTTGCGGGCCCAGTAGCCCACCACCACGCTGCCGTCCTTGACGTAGTGCACCACGGAGGGGAGCAGAAGGCCGTGGTCCCCGTCCGCCTCCAGGCAGCGCGGGCGCCCGTGCGCCACCGCCGCCACGAGCGAGTGGGTGGTGCCGAGGTCAATCCCCACGGCGTGGCCTTTCGGATTCAACGGATCGTGAATCTGCAAGAGCGCCATCTCAGAGCGCCTCCTCTTCCAGAGCGGCCACCTCTTCCAGGAACCGCTGGAAGTAGCGCACCCGCATGAGCGCATGCGCGGAGGCCTGCGTGTCCCGGGACTCCAGCGCGCGCACGGCCTCCTCCAGCGCCGCGCGGCGCGCCGCGTCCACCTTCGCCCCCATGGCCTGCGCCGCGGGGAGATCCTTGCGCTGCCTGGCGCCGTCCAGCGCCTCGCGGAGCTCCATCACCTCTTCGAGGAACTCGAGCGGCGGCCCGGCGTGGTGGCCCCCCTGCTCGGTGAGCAGGTCCACCCCCTGCAGCTTCAGCAGGTAGAAGGCGCGCGCGGTGGGGTCCTTCAGCGCCTTGTACGCGGCGTTCAGCTCCGCGGTCTGCTCTACCGCGTGCCGGCGGGCGCGTGGCTCACCGGACGTCACCCGGTCCGGGTGCAGCTTTAGCGACAGTTCGCGGTAGCGGGCGTCCAGCGCGCGGGTGTCCAGCGCGTGCACCGGCTCCAGCCCGAACAGGTCGAAATACGTCTTGCCCGGGACCAGCGGCTGCACGCGCCCGCAGGCCGGGCACAGCGCGCCGGGGCCCGTCTCCGCCTGGCAACCCCAGCAGCCCATGGCCCGCTCAGACGGCGAAGGACTCGCCGCAGCCGCAGGCGCCCTTCTCGTTGGGGTTCTTGAGGGTGAAGCCGGACTGCATGAGGGTCTCCGTGTAGTGGATCTCGGAGCCCACCAGGTACAGGTAGCTCTTGGGGTCGATGAAGACGCGCACCCCGTCCCGCTCCGCCACCTTGTCCCGCTCGCGCGGCTGCTCCGCCCACTCCATGACGTAGGCCAGCCCCGAGCAGCCGCCGCCCTTCACCGCCACGCGCAGCCCGGCCTCTGGCGTTCCGCGCTCGGACAACAGCGCGGAGAGCCGCTTCACCGCCGCGTCGGACACGGTGATGCCCTTGGCCGGCGCGTGCTTCGGCTTCACCTCCGCCGCGGGGACCGTGGAAGGCGCAGGGGTGGCGGCTTCAGCGGTCATCCGTTCTGCACCTGCGCTGTCCCGGCCTTGCGGGCCTCGCGCTTCTTCCGGAAGTCCTCGATGGCCGCCTTGATGGCGTCCTCGGCCAGCACCGAGCAGTGGATCTTCACCGGCGGCAGGGCCAGCTCCCGGGCCACGTCCTCGTTGGAGATGGACATGGCCTGGTCCACGGACATGCCCTTCACCCACTCGGTCACCAGCGATGAGGAGGCAATGGCGGACCCGCAGCCGAAGGTCTTGAACTTCGCCTCCTCGATGACGCCATCGTCGGTGATGCGCAGCTGAAGCCGCATCACGTCGCCGCAGGCGGGCGCCCCCACCAGGCCGGTCCCGACGTTCGGGTCCTCCTTGTCCAGGGTGCCCACGTTGCGGGGGTTCTCGTAGTGGTCCAGGACCTTGTCGCTGTAAGCCATGTCGCGGTTGCTCCTGCGGTACTCCGGTGTGACGGTGAAACGGTTGGATGCCCTTATGCCCGGCCCTAGTGGGCCGTCCACTGCACGTTCTTGAGGTCGATACCCTCGCGCGCCATCTCGTACAGCGGGCTCATCTCGCGCAGCTTGCGGACCTTGGCAATGACCAGGTCCGCCACGAAGTCCACCTCCTCCTCCGTGTTGAACCGGCCCAGGCCGAAGCGAATGGAGGAGTGCGCCAGCTCCTCGTCCACGCCCAGCGCGCGCAGTACGTAGGAGGGCTCCAGCGAGGCCGACGTGCAGGCCGAGCCGGACGAGACCGCCACGTCCTTGATGGCCATCATCAGCGCCTCGCCCTCCACGAAGGCGAAGGAGACGTTGAGGTTGCCGGCCAGCCGGTGCTCGAGCGAGCCGTTAACAGCCACGTGGTCCAGCGCGGTGAACAACTTGTCGCGCAGGCGCTGGCGCAGCTTCAGCAGCCGCGCGGCCTCCGCCTCCCGCTCCGCCGCCGCCAGCTCCGCCGCCTTCCCGAACCCCACGATGCCGGCCACGTTCAGCGTGCCCGAACGCATCCCGCGCTCGTGGCCGCCGCCGTCCACCTGCGGCGCAATGCGCACGCGCGGCTTGCGGCGCACGTACAGCGCCCCCACGCCCTTGGGGCCGTACAGCTTGTGGCCGGACAGCGAGGCCAGGTCCACCTTCAGGGCCTCCACGTCGAACAGGACGCGCCCGGCCCCCTGGACAGCGTCCACGTGGAGCAGCACGCCGCGGGCGCGGCACAGCGCGCCAATCTCCGCGATGGGCTGCACCACGCCGATCTCGTTGTTGGCGAGCATAACGCTCACCAGCACCGTCTTGTCCGTCAGCGCCGCCTCCAGCTCCTTGAGGTCCACCAGCCCGTCCGCCTTCACCGGCAGATAGGTGACGCGCGCCCCGGCGGTCACCATGGACTCCCAGCGCCGCAGCACCGGATCGTTGTCCAGGTCGTGCTTGATGGCCAGCGCCGCCGCGTTCTCGGCCGTCACGGGCTGAGGCTGCAGTTCCGAGAGGCGCATCCACCGCAGCTCCTCCAGCCGCTCCGCCCGCTGCCGCTCCAGCCGCTTGCAGGTGTCCAGCACCGCCTTGTGCTCGGTGGTGACGGTGACGACGTGGTCGCCCTTGGAGCGGTAGAACTCCAGCGCCCCCTTGATGGCCAGATTGTTGGACTCGGTGGCCCCGGAGGTGAAGACGATCTCCTTGTTGGACGCGCCGATGAGCGCCGCCACCTGCTTGCGCGCCTTCTCCACCGCCGCCTCCGCCTTCCAGCCGAAGGGGTGGTTGCGCGAGGCGGCGTTGCCGAAGTCGTCCTCCAGGTATGGACGCATCGCTTCAAGCACCCGTGGATCCAGGGGCGTGGTGGCGTGGTTGTCCATGTAGATTGGGAGCTTCATGGCTGCGTCGGCACCTCGTGGTCCGGGGAATGTGGACCTATTTGGTCTACTATCCAGCGGGCCCCCGGCGCGTCAAGCCGACCTTCGGGGAGCGGCGCGAGGGGGTGCGCCCCCTGCCTGCCGCATGTATAGGACCGGCCACTCCCATGCCATGACGACCCGCACCATTGCCCTCCTGTCCCTGTCCCTCGGCGCCGCCGTGGCCGTGGTCCCCGCGTTCCTCCCCGCCGGCCCGGCCGCCAGCGTGGACGCCGCCGGGCTGCTCGCCTCGGGGCAGTTCGCCGTGGGGCTGGCCGCCACCCTGCTTGCGGGGCTGCTGACCGCCCTCACCCCGTGCGTCTACCCGCTCATCCCGGTGACGGTGTCCGTCTTCGGGGCGGGCAAGCAGGCGGACGGCCGGGGCCGGGCCGTCATGCTGACGTCCGCCTACGTGGTGGGCATGGGGCTTGTCTTCGCGCTGCTGGGCGTGGCGGCGGCGCGGAGCGGGGCGGCGTTCGGCGCGCAGCTGGCCAACCCGTGGGTGGTGACCGGCCTGGCAGTCTTCATGCTCGTGCTTGCCACCTCCATGTTCGGCGCCTTCGAGCTGGCGCTGCCGCCTGCGCTCGCCGAGCGGCTGACCGGCGTGGGCGGCGCGGGGCTGCTCGGGGCCTTCCTCATGGGCAGCGTCTCCGGCTTCCTCGCCGCGCCCTGCACCGGGCCGGTGCTCTCCGGGCTGCTCGCCTTCGTGGCCAAGAGCCAGGACAGCGTGCTGGGCGGCTCGCTCCTGTTCGTCTACGCGCTGGGCATTGGCATCCCGTTCTTCCTGATTGGCGCCTTCACCGTGCAGCTGCCGCGCAGCGGGCCGTGGATGGAGTGGGTGAAGAGCCTCTTCGGCGTGGGCCTGCTGGCGCTTGCGGTGCTGTACCTGAAGGACGCCTACCCGGCGGTGAAGGGGCTCGTCACGGCCGGCGCGCAGGGGCTGGGGCGCGTTCCCGGGGCGGCGGTGGCCGGCGTGCTCGCGGCCGTGGGCGTGGGGGCAGGGGCGCTGCATGCCTCCTTCTCCGGCGGGGCCGGGCCGTTCGCGCGCAAGGCGCTCGCGGTGGCGGTGGTGGCGGGTGCGCTGGTGCTGCGGGCAGGCGCGCTGGACGCCCCGCGCGTGGGGACGCTCGCCGCGGCTTGGGGACTGGCCGTCCCGGAGGCGCACGCCGCCACGGAGGTGCAGTGGGCGCTCGCGCTCAAGGGCACCGCGCAGGAGGTGGCCGGACTGGACGCGCTGCTGGCGAAGGCGAAGGCGGAGCAGCGGCCGGTGATGATCGACTTCTTCGCGGACTGGTGTGCGGCCTGCAAGGAGCTGGACCGCATCACCTACGTGGACGCGGCGGTGGTGGCGGAGTCCGGCCGCTTCCTGCTCGTGAAGGTGGACGGCACCAACGGCGAGGACGC
>VGRA01000283.1 GCA_016875515.1 Deltaproteobacteria bacterium
CGCCGCAGCCGTCGCCCGGGTCCCTGTCCCCCTCGTCGCACTGCTCGTAGCCGCGGAAGCCGCCGTCCGAGTTGACGTAGTCCACCACCCCGTTTCCGCACTCCTCGCGCGCGCAGGAGGCGCCACAGCCGTCACCGGGGAGCAGGTTGCCGTCGTCGCACTCCTCGAAGCCGCGGTAGCCGCCGTCCGAGAAAACGGAGTCCAGGATGCCGTTGCCGCACTCCTCACGCCAGCACGAGGCGCCGCAGCCGTCACCGGGGGTGCGGTTGCCGTCGTCGCATTGCTCGGTGCCGCCGTCTGCCAGCAGGGCGTCAATCACCCCGTTGCCGCAGTCCTCGAACTGGCAGTGGGCGCTGCAGCCGTCGCCGGGGGTGTTGTTGCCGTCGTCGCACTGCTCGGTGCCGACCACGCCGCCATCCGTCGCGGCGCCCGCGGAGTTGACCGGGTCCAGGAAGCCGTTGCCGCACTGCTCGCGCCAGCAGGCCGGGCTGCAGCCGTCGCCGCCGTCCAGGTTGGAGTCGTCGCACTGCTCGAAGCCGCGGAAGGCCCCGGTGGAGCGGACCGCGTCCGTCACGCCGTTGCCGCACTCCTCGCGCCAGCAGGACAGGCCGCAGCCGTCGCCCGCGTCGCGGTTGCCGTCATCGCACTGCTCGCGGTTGAGGAAGCCGCCGTCCGAGAAGACGGGGTCCACATAGCCGTTGCCGCACTCCTCGCGCCAGCACAGGGGGCTGCAGGTGTCGCCGGCGTCGAGGTTGCCGTCGTCGCACTGCTCGTAGCCCCGGAAGCCGCCGTCCGAGAAGAGGGAGTCGACGATGCCGTTTCCGCACTCCTCGCGCCAGCACGTGACGCCGCAGCCGTCACCGGCGTCGAGGTTGCCGTCGTCGCACTGCTCGGTGCCGCCGTCCGCCAGCACCGGGTCCAGGTAGGCGTTGCCGCAGGACTCGTCCGAGCGGCAGTCCCAGCTGCAGCCGTCCCCCCCGTCGGTGTTGCCGTCGTCGCAGACCTCGAAGCCGCCGTCCACCAGCACGGCGTCCCGCACCTTGTTGCCGCACTCCTCTCGCAGGCAGCGCTCGCTGCAGCCGTCCCCGCTCTGCTTGTTGCCGTCGTCGCACTGCTCGTTGCGCCCGCCGTCCGCGGAGAGCTCGTTTAGCGCGCCGTCGCCGCACAGCTCCTTATTCAGGCAGTCCGCGCTGCAGCCGTCACCGCTGACCGTGTTCCCGTCGTCGCAGACTTCCCGCACCTGGCCGTCCGCGTAGAAGAACTCCTCCTCGTTGCGGGGCTCGAGCCGGGAGTGCCGCCTGTTCGCGTTGCCGCAGCCCTTCAGGATGCAGTCCGAGCGGCAGGTGTCCGTGGACTCGCCCCGCTCGTCGCACTCCTCGCCCGCCACCGGGTCCACCAGCCCGTTGCCGCAGATCTCCGTGGACTGGCAGTCGTCACGGCAGCCGTCGCCGGACTCGTTGTTGCCGTCGTCGCAGACCTCCGAGCCGCCATCCAGCAGCAGCGCGTCCCGGAACCGGTTGCCGCACACCTCCGTGGAGGTGCACTCCGCGTTGCAGCCGTCCCCCGGGGTGATGTTGCCGTCGTCGCACATCTCGCCGACGTCCAGCTCGCCGTTGCCGCAGTTCGCCTCCACCTTGCGGCACTCCGTCCTCTTGGCGGTGCAGAGGTAGCCGGGCGGGCAGATGAGCGTGGCGTTGCACACCTCGCTCGTGGGCTCGACGCAACCAAGCCAGGCAGGGGCGAGCGCCAGCGCGAGCAGCCTCGCCAGGCGGGCGAGTCCGGGACGCAGGGGCGGGTGGAGGGGAAGGCTCATTGAGGGAACCTAGAAACGCAGCATGGCGGAGACGCCGCCGCCGGTGGGGCTGACGAGGGGCATCACGGCGACGTTGACCTTCTTCTGCGAAGGGTCGATCCGGTATGGCTGGGGCTGGTTGATGATGGCGAGGATCACACCGGTGGCTGCCACCGCGCCGCCCAGCCCGAACGCGGCGACGGCCAGCTGCTGCTGGCCGAGGGCGGCGGAGCGGTCATTGGCCAGTTTGAGCAGCGTGTCCGAGGCCGTGCAGCCGTTGACGGGGCTGTCGAGCGCGCAGGCCTGCAAGTCCTCGTCGTACTGGAACACCAGCCCGTTGGCGGCGTACAGCAGCGCCCCGCCACCACCCGCGACGCCCAACCCCGCGCCGATGACGGCGAAGGGAATCCACGCGTCGAACTTGCGGCGGTACTCGGTGAGTTCCGCCTCCGTGTACAGCCGCATGTCGAAGGACGTGGTCTCGCCGGGCAGCATGGGCTGGCGAACCTCGTTGGGGATGTAGCCGTCCTTGGAGGCCGCCACCGTGTGCGTGCCCGCCTTGATGAGGCGGCTGATGATGCCCGGCCCAACGAACAGCTCGTCGCCGTCCAGGATGACGCGCGCCCCCGGGGTGTCACACCGCACCTCCAGCCGGGCCAGCTGGCTGGTCAGGAGGTTCTTGAAGCGGTTGGCCTGGGCGAAGCGCTCGGCATCCAGCGGGGCCTCGCCGTACTTCAGCGCCTCCTCGAAGTGCGGATACGCCTCGAGCGGCTTCTCCAGGTTCACCAGCGTCAGGCCCAGGTTGTAGTGGATGGCCGGGTGGTCCCAGTGCTTCAGGGCCTCCTCGTAGGCCGCGCGGGCGTCCTTGAAGATGCCCAGCCGGAGGGCGTCGTTGCCGTCCTTGAACAGCTGGAGCGCCTTGGCCTGCCGCTCCTGGGAGACGCCCACCGCCCAGGGACGCGCCTCGGAGCGCTTGGCCGCGTGCACAGGGAGGGCCCCGAGCAGCAGCGCCATCACCACCGCGAGCGGGGAGGGGCGGGACAGGGTTCTCACTTGAGCTCCTCCATGGCCTTGGCACCGCCGCCGAGCGCCTCGTTGCGCCGCTGCTCTTCCTTCAGCTTCACCTCGAGGTTCTTCATCGTCTGGGCGAGCCGGGCGTTGGCGGCCCCCGTGGCCTGGTTGGCCAGCTGGACCTTCATGAGCGAGGACTCTGCCAGCTGCTTCTGCTCGGAGGCGATCATGGCGCTGGCTTCCGCCTCCTCCTTCGCCTTCTGCGCCTCCTTGGCGGCCGCGGTGGCGTTGGCCTCTGCGCGGCGCGCCTCCACGGCCTTCTGCTCCGCCTCCGCCTGCGCCTTCGCACGTTCCTTTTCGGCCGCCTTCACGTCGTCGAGCGCCTGCAGCGCCTTCTTCTTTTCCGCCTCGGCCAGGAGGGCCGCGGAGTCCGCCGCCTGCTTGGCCTTGTCCGCCTCCGTCTTGGCGGAGCTGATGTTCACGAGCGCGACCGCGGCGCCCAGCAGCATCAGCACCAGCACGCCGAAGCCGCCGCCCACCAGCAGCTTGCGGCGGCGCTCCGCGGCGTACTTCTCGTTGACGACCGCGTTGAGGAACGCGCTGTTCGTCTCGCCCAGCTCAGCGTGGTAGCGCTTCTTGAACTTCTCCGCTTCGTCCGCCAGCTCTCCGCGCCACAGCAGGTCCTTGGCGCGCCCCTTCGCCTGCCAGGCGCGGGCCGCGTTTCGCAGCTGCTCGAGGAAGACCGAGTCGTCGCCGGACTCTTCCAGCCACCGCCGCAGGGTGGTCCAGTTGGCGATCATCGACTCGTGGACGATTTCCACGGTGGCCGCGCCGCCGCCGGTGTTCACCACGAGGAGGCGGGCCGCCACCAGGTCATCCACCAGGCGCTGGATCTCCCCGTCCTGGCGGGACAGCTCGCGAAGCTCGTCCATGGCGACGATGGCGCGCGTGCGGTCCGGCGTCACCAGGCGGACGAAGATCTCCCGCACCAGCCCGGCGTCCGTGCTGGGCATCTTGGCGAGCACGCTGTCTGCGTGGGACGCCAGCGCGCCGCCCACGCCGCCCATGGCCCGGTAGGCCTCCTGGGTCAGCGTGCGGTTGACCTGGTCCCGGTTCTCCCAGAGCTTGGAGGCCGCGAACTGGAGCAGCGGCAGCGCACCCTGGGACCCGGACAGGTACGTCAGCATGTCCTTGACGATGTCCTCGGTCTCGTACCGGTACCCGGCCATCTCCGCCGGCTGGACGATGGCGTCCCGCAGGCCGTCCTTGCCCGGGGCCTGGAGGAAGATGAGGCCCTGGGAGAGCTCCGCCATGAAGCGGGGGTCTTCCGGCACGCGGTCCAGGAAGTCGGACCGGATGGACAGCGTCACGCGGATCGGGGAGGTGGCGTCGTCTGCAATGGCAGACAGGCACTGCGTGAACGCCTGCCGGTCCGCCAGGTCCGGCACCAGCGTGTAGAGCTCCTCGAACTGGTCCACGAAGACCAGGATGTTCTTCTTCTCCGTGCGGGCGCGCGCGCGGAGCACGGACCCCACGTAGCCGGGTTCCTTGGTGACCTTCTGCAGGATCTCCCGCTGCTCCCTCAGGCTCTCCTCGATGGACGTGGTGGTAGCCACATGCGGGGAGACGATGGAGGCGAGCGACTGCATGGGCTGGCGGCCCGGGCGGATCACCACCGTCTCCCACGCCTCGCCGGAGCGCTTGAGCGACGGCACCAGGCCGGCGCGTACGAAGGAGGACTTACCGGTACCGGACGGACCGACGATGCCGATGAGCGGACGGTCCCGGATGCGGTTCTTGAGCGCGGCGATCTCCGCCGAGCGGCCGAAGAAGCGGTCCGCGTCAGACTCCTGGAAGCTGGAGAGGCCGTTGTACGGGCTCTCGTCCCCCTGGAACTGGCGGGCGCTCCGGCCCGGCATGAACGCC
>VGRA01000284.1 GCA_016875515.1 Deltaproteobacteria bacterium
CCTTGAGCGTGTCGAACACCCCCACGCCGGTCGGGGCCACCGCCTCGAAGTCCGGCACGTTGCCCGGATTGAGCGCTTGCCGAAGCGTCTCCACCGGTACTGCGTTGGGGAGGTCCCGCTTGTTGTACTGGACCACGTGCGGCAGGCGGGACAGATCGTAGCCGTGCTCTGCCAGGTTGGTCCGGAGGTTCTCGAGCGACTCGATGTTGGCCTCCATGCGCTCGAGTTGGCTGTCGGCCACGAACACCACGCCGTCCACGCCGCGCAGGATGAGCTTGCGGGAGGCGTCGTAGAAGACCTGGCCGGGCACGGTGTAGAGGTGGAAGCGCGTCTTCATCCCGCGCACCTCGCCCACCGAGAGGGGCAAGAAGTCGAAGAAGAGCGTGCGGTCCGTTTCCGTGCTCAGCGAGATGAGCTTCCCCTTCGTCTCGCCGCTGGACTTGTTGAAGATGTACTGCAGGTTGGTGGTCTTCCCGCACAGCCCCGGGCCGTAATAGACGACCTTGCAGTTGATCTCTTTGGACGGGTGGTTGATGAAGGACATGGGCGGCGGCGCCTACTCGTTGAAAAGGTTGTCGATGTCTTCGTCGGTGATGTCCGCGAGCGGCCCCGGACCGGCGGTGGCGGCCTTCTGGTCCAGCTGCTCGAACACCCGGGCCAACTCTTCCACGGCCTTGCGCGCCCGCAGGCGCACCAGTCCGAGGGACGTCTTGTTGTCGAACACCAGTCCGAGCACCACGCGTCCCCCCACCACGGACATGTAGAGGCTCTCCCGGGAGCCCTCGTGGTACTGGTTGGGAAACTCCGCCTCGCCGATCAGGTGGGCCAGCCCCGCCATGGTGACCACGTTGCCCGCGGTCAGGGATCCGAGCGAGGTCATGTCCAGCCCCTGTACCTGGCCCGCGGAGGCGAGCAGTTGCCCCGCCTTGTCCACGAGGAAGACCACGCGCGCCGAAGCGTCTGCAGTCAGCCGGTTGCAGATGTCCTGGATCCGCCCGGACTCCTCCTCGTAGATCGCCAGTTGCTTCGCCATGGGCAGTGCGCGAGCCCCCTTCAGCTCGAAACCACAAGGGATTTCAGCGGCTTATACGGAGACCGGAAACACGGGATCCTTACCAGAGCCCCCCCGGGGCGGCAAGGATCCGTCCCGCCCCATGGCTACAGCTCCCGGCGGCCCTGGAGGGCGCGGGCGAGGGTGGCCTGGTCGGCGTACTCCAGGTCCCCGCCCATGGGGATGCCCTGGGCGATCCGGCTGACCTTGACGCCCATGGGCTTGAGCAGCCGCATCAGGTACAGGGCGGTGGCCTCGCCCTCCACGTCCGGGTTGGTGGCGACGATGATCTCCTCCACCGGCGAGTCCCCGAGCCGGGTGATGAGCTCCCGGATGCGGAGCTGGTCCGGTCCCACCCCCTCGAGCGGGCTGAGGACGCCGTGGAGCACGTGGTAGCGCCCCTTGAACTCCCGCGTCCGCTCGATGGCGAGCAGGTCTGCCACCCCCTCCACCACGCACAGCACGCGGTCCTCGCGGCGCGCGTCCGTGCACAGCGGGCACAGCGCACCTTCGGCCAGCGAGAAGCAGCGGGGGCAGAGCCTCACCTGCGCCACGACCTCCTGGATGGCCCCGGAGAGCTCCAGCGCGTACTCGGGAGGGGACCGCAGCAGGTGGAAGGCCAACCGCTGGGCGGTCTTCTCGCCAATGCCGGGCAGCTTGGCCAACTGCGCCACCAGGCGGTTGAGGGGAGCAGGTGTCATGCGCGCGTCAGGTGATGCCGGGGATCTTCACGCCGCCGGAGATGAGGCCCAGCTCCGCCTGCATCCGGGACTTGCTCTGGGCGAGCGCGGCGTTGACCGCGGCGGTGACCAGGTCCTCCAGCATGGCGGGATCGTTCGGGTCGATGGCCCGGGGATCTATCTTGATGCCGCGGATGTCCTGGCTGCAGGTAGCGGTGACGGTGACGAGCCCGTCGCCGCTCTTGCCCTCCACCGTCTCGTTGGCCAGCTCCTGTTTGCGGCTCTCCAGCTTCTCGGTGAGCTTGTTGGCCTGGCGGATGAAATAGTTCAGGTCGATCCCGGGCATGCGGACTCCTCGCGAGTGAGCGGCCCGTATGCCACAGGTGGTGCGCCGGAGGGAATGTCAGGGGAGCGGCTCGTCCCCTTCGGACGGGGGCGGGGGCCCGGCCCGCTCGGGCTCGAGCGGCTGGACGTGCTCTATCTCCCCGCCCAGCAGCTTCAGGATGGAGGCCACCGCCGGGTGGCTGCGCACCTTTTGGTCCGCGCCGCGGTCCCGCGCCGCCCGCTCGGTGGCCTCCTGCTCGGCGAGGCTGGGCGGGGCCCCCTCGGCCGCCTCGGGCCGGGCCTCGATTCCCAGCTTCGTGGGGCGCCCGAAGTGGCGGGAGAGCGCCTCTTCCACGAGCGTCTTCCCCGTGCCGGACAGCTGGACCCGGTGGAACTCCGCCCGTGAGGTGAAGCCCACCGTCACGTCCCCGGGGCGGATCCACAGCACGCGCGCGTGCGCCAGGCTGGCCGCGTGTCGCGCGGAGGCGCCCCGCACCGAGTCCACCGCGGCGTGCCAGCGCTCCACGGTGGAGCGCGTGGGATCATCCCGGCCGGAGCGCTGGAACGCCGCGGGCGGCTCCTCGGGCTCGTCCGCTTCGCCCTCCTGTCCGAGCGCCACCGGCTCGAAGCTGGGCAGCGGCGGGGCGGGCGGGCGCACCGCGTTGGTGATGCGCACCACGGGGACCGGGGAAGACGGTGACCCGGGCGAGGCGGACGCGGGCCCCGGCGGGGGCGCTGCCGGCTCACCGGGGAGGCACTCGCCGGACGCGCAGCCGCCGGCCGTTCCCTCCTCCGGGAACAGCCGCACGTCCGCGGCGCCCGGGGCGGGCTCAGGTGCGAAAGGGGCCCTGCGCGGGGCGACCTCCCTGCGCCCCGGCAGACTGGGTGAGGACGGCGCCGCCGCCTGCGGCCAGCCTCTCCACCCGCTGCAGCAACTCCGGCAGCGAGGCGGCGGGAGACAGGTGGATGGCCTTGAGCAGCGCCATCTCGAACGCCAGGCGCGGCTGCGAGGAGCGGTCGACCTCCGGGGCCGCCGCGTGGACGATGTCGAACAGGCGGGCCAGCTGGGCCGGTTCCGCCTCGCGCGAGAGGGACAGCACGGCGCGCCCCTCGCCCTCGGCCAGCTCCTCCGGCGCCCGGTCCAGCACGCGCGCCACGAACAGGTGGCGAAGCTGCAGGGCCAGCTCGTCTGCCAGCCGGCGCAGGTCCACTCCCCGGTTGAAGAACTCCTCGGTGAGTGCCAGCACCGCGCGGGGCTCGCGGCGCACCAGCGCCTCGGTGAGCGCGTGCACGGCGGTGCGGTCAATGGCCCCGAGCGCCTCGGACACCGACTCGTCCGTGGGGGACTTTCCGCACGCCGAGAGCACCTGGTCCAGCAGCGACAGCGCGTCCCGCATGCCACCCTCGGACTGGCGGACCACCAGCGCGAGCGCCGAGTCGGACAGCTGCAACCCTTCTGCGCCGCATATCTCCTTGAGCCGCGCCAGCATCTCGCGCGCGGAGATGCGGCGGAAGTTGTGCCGCTGGCAGCGGGAGAGGATGGTGTCCGGCAGCTTCTCCGGCTCGGTGGTGGCGAAGATGAACTTCACGTGCCCCGGCGGCTCCTCCAGCGTCTTGAGCAGCGCGTTGAACGCCGGGTTGGAGAGCATGTGCACTTCGTCGATGATGTAGATCTTGTGCCGGTCCCGCTGCGGCAGGTACTGGGCGTTGTCCCGGATGGCGCGGACGTTCTCCACGCCGTTGTTGGACGCGCCGTCAATCTCCGCCACGTCCACGCAGGCCCCCTGCGCAATCTCCGTGCAGGCCCGGCAGCTGCCGCACGGCTCGGCGGTGGGGCCCTTCTCGCAGTTGAGCGCCTTGGCGAGCAGGCGCGCGGCGGTGGTCTTCCCCACGCCGCGGGGCCCGCAGAACAGGTAGGCGTGGGCCACCCGGTCCTGCTGGAGGGCGTTGGCAACCGTGCGCACCACATGCGCCTGCCCCGTCATGTCTGAGAAGGCCTGGGGCCGCCACTTGCGCGCGAGGACGACGTAGCTCATGGGCCGCCTTCTTAGCGGCAAACGCGCGCCGCCGGCGAGGGGAAGCAGGCTAACCTCTCCGCTCCCTGAATGAACCGCTGGCGCGTCCTCCTCGTCGCACTCTCCCTGGTCCCCGCGGTGCACGCGGTGGCGGTGCTCGGGCGCATCCACCCGGACGAGGTGTACCAGTGGCTGGAACCGGCGCTCTTCAGGGCGCGTGGGTACGGCGTGTTGGCGTGGGAGTGGCAGTCTGCCGGGCTGCGCAACTGGGCGGGGCCGCTGCTGCTGTCCTGGCTCATCCGGGCCTGTGACGCGGTAGGGATGGACCACCCGCGGGCGGTGCGCGCGGTGCTGGAGGTTCCCCAGTGGGGGCTGCACCTGGCCTCGCTGTGCGCGGTGGCCCGGTATGCCCGCCGCCGGCTCTCCCCCGGGGACGCGGGTGGGGCGGTGCTGGCAGCGGCGCTGGTGGGGCTGCACGGGCTGGTGGTGCTGTTCGCCGGGCGCACGCTGGGCGAGTCGCTGTCCGGCTCCCTGCTGCTGCTCGCGGTGGAGGCGCTGGACCGGGATGGGGAAGGGCGCGACGCCCGGCGGGCCGGGCTGCTCGGGGGGCTGTACCTGGGGCTCTCGGTGGTGGCCCGCTACGGCAGCGCCGTGATGGT
>VGRA01000285.1 GCA_016875515.1 Deltaproteobacteria bacterium
TCCGCGGCCCGCTCGTCTGCCAGCCCGTCCAGCCCCAGCGCCAGCTGCACGCGGGCGTCCAGCAGCGCCACCGCGGAGGAGGGATGCGCGGAAGCGGCGCGGGCGCGCGCGGCCAGCTCGGCCGCCTCGGCGAGCCGGCTGTCGTCCAGGGCCAGCTGCGCTCGGAGCAGCAGCGCAGAGACGTCTGCGCGGTCCCGCTCCAGCGCGGCGTCCAGGTCCCGGGCGGTGCGGCCATGGGAGACGCGCGTGGGCAGCGAGCGGTCCTGCAGCGCCGCCTCGGCCCGGAGCGCCTGCACTGCCGGGGACGGGGCAGGCTGGGCGAGCACGGCGAGCAGCGGCTTCACCCCGTCCACGTCCCGGCGCAGCCCGTCCCGCGCGGCCACCCACGCGGCCAGCCACGGCCCCACCTCGTCCTCCAGCGCGCGGGCGAGCAGCCCTGCGTCGGGGAAGACGCCGGAGAGCGCCGCGGGGGGCGCCCCGGACCAGGCCGGCGCTGCTCCCCGGGCAGGCTGAAACGAGAGGTCCGCCGGCGCCCCGTCCGCGCGCGAGAGCGCAATGGACAGCTCCCCCGAGCGCCCGTCCCGCACCCACTGCACCACCACCCGGTGCCGCCCCGGCTCCAGCCACGCCCCCGCCGCCGCGGTGGAGGACAGCACCCGCAGGTCCGTGCGCCGGTGCAGCAGCCGCGTCCCGTCCAGCCAGGCCGAGAGGGAGGAGGCAGACTGCGTGCGCAGCACGTAGGCGCCGCGCGCGCGGACCTCCACGTCGAACGCAAGGACGTACAAGTCACCGTAGACCGGCTCCGGCTGGAGCGACAGCCGGCCGCCCGGGGTGGGGACCCCGCGGGGCACCGCCTTTCCGGCGGGGGCGTCCACGGAGGCGGGGATGGCGCCGTCCCGCGCGGGGCCGGTGACGGTCTCCACGTCCAGCAGCCCCCACGCGGCGAGCGGTCCGAGCAGGGTGGCCCGGGGCGGCGTCCCCATGGCGGCGAACAGCGCGTCCCGAGCCTCGGCGTCCGAGCGCGTGAGGGCCACGTTGGCGAGCGCGGAGCGGAGGAGGTGGGCCGCGTCTGCGCCCAGCTTGCCGGAGGACAGCAGCGGCCGGCCGCGGGCGGAGAGGGCGTCGTCCAGCGAGGGGTCTGCCCCGGCAGCCTCCAGCGCGGCGCGCCCCGCCACCTGTGCGAGCGGGTGGCCCGGGGCTGCCTCCATCACGGACAGCGCCGCCTCGAGGGCACGGCCCGGTTGAGCCGCCCGCCGCGCCAGCTGCAGCTGCAGGTAGTGGCCCCACACCTCGCCGCGGTCCTTCTCCAGGGCCCGGCCGGCGAGCGACTCGGCCCGGCCGGCGTCCCCCTCCAGCAGCAGCGCCCGCAGTCCCGCCAGCGCCAGCACGTGGGCGCCTGCCTCCTTGGCCTCTGCCTGCGCGGCGGCCCGGTCCAGCGCGGCGGTGGGTGGACCCGCCCGGTGCGCACAGGCGGCGAGGAGCGAGAGGAGGGCGACGGCCAGCCGCGTGCTCGAAGGGCACATGGGTGGGGAGATAACCGCCCCGCCGCGCGCTGGAAAGGGCGGCCGCGTGCGGATAGTCAGCGGGACGTGGCCTCCTTGCCTTCCGCCCTGCACGCCCTGCACGCCGAACTGCGCGCCTGCCGCGCCTGTCCCAACATGGTGGGCCCCGTGGTCCACGGCCCCCCGGTCCGCAGCCGCGTGCTGCTGGTGGGGCAGGCCCCGGGGCCGCGGGAGGGGCAGTTCGGCCGCCCCTTCGCCTGGACCGCGGGCAAGACGCTCTTCCGCTGGTTCGAGCGGGCGCTGGGGGCAGACGAGGCCCGGGTGCGGGAGCGCGTCTACTTCGCCGCGGTGGCCCGCTGCTTCCCCGGGAAGGCAAAGGGGGGAGGGGACCGGAAGCCGGACCTGGATGAAATTGCCAGCTGCCGGGGCTTCCTCGAGCGGGAGGTGACGATTCTCAGGCCCCGCCTGGTGCTCCCGGTGGGGACGCTCGCCATCGAGCAGGTGCTGGGGCGCAAGGCGCCGCTCGCCGAGGTGGTGGGGCACGTCCAGCGCGTGCGCTACCACGGGCTGGAGATGGACTGCCTGTGCCTGCCCCACCCGTCAGGGGCCTCCACCTGGCACCGCACCGAGCCGGGCATCTCCCTGCTCGCGCGGGCGCTGGACGCGCTCGCAGCCCACCCGGACATCGGGGCCGCCTTCGCGGCGCCGTAGCGGCGTGGCGCTGCCGTCCACGAACATCTCGAACAGGCGCGCCGAGTTCTCCTGCAGGGAGAAGTCCTGCAGGACGTGCTTGCGGCCGGCGCGGCCGTCAATGCCGCAGCGGACCACGGCTACCTTCTTCGCCAGCGCCGGGCCGTACCAGCCCTGGCGGAGCTGGGCTGCTTCAAGTGCCACACGGTGGACGGGGCGCCGCTTTTGGCCATGGCCGTGGCCGTCATCTTCATCGTGACCCTCCTCGGGTTCGTGTTCGGGGACGTGGTGTTCCGGTTTCCACCCTCCCGCCCGGACCGGATGGGGGAGTACGCCTGGCCGCCCATCGGGGAGCTGCCCGTCCCGCCCCGCCGCGGGCCGTAAGTCGCCCAGCGCCGGGCCCCTCGCGTACCCTTCCCGCCCCCGGCAAGCTCACAGGCGCTGGAACATCAAGGGGACGCCGCAGCATGGGCGACGTGGGGGCACAGTGGGACGCGCGGTTCTCGGCGGAGGGCTTCGCCTGCGGCACCGAGCCGAACGACTGGCTCGTGGAGGCGGCTGCGCGCTTCCTGCCGGCCGCTCCGCTGGACGTCTTGAGCCTGGGGGAAGGGGAGGGGCGGAACGGGGCGTTCCTGGCCTCGCGGGGCCACCGCGCCACCGCGCTGGATGCGTCAAAGGTGGGGCTGGAGAAGGCAGTGTCGCTGGCCGCCGGGCACGGGCTGTCACTGGACCCCTGGCACGTGGACCTCTCCACGGTGCAGCTTCCGGCGAGCGCGTACGGTGCGGTGGTGAGCATCTCGTGCCACCTCCCGCCCCCGGTGCGGGCGCGGGCCCATGGCCAGGCGGTGGCGGCGCTGCGTCCAGGCGGCGTGCTGCTGCTGGAGGCGTACACGCCGGCCCAGCTGCGCTTTCAGACGTAGGACCGCCGGTGGAGGCGTTGCTCTACACGGCGGCGCTGCTTCGCGAGGAATTCTCCGGGCTGGAGGTGCTGCACCTGCAGGAAACGGAGCATGACGTCCACGAGGGGAGGCTCCACCTTGGGCGGTCCGCGGTGGTACGACTCGTGGCCTGGAATCCGCGCTGAAGTCTCCCCTGGCGCGGCGGGGAGTCCGCCATGCGCCGCGCCGTGCCGTTGTCCTGTGCCTTGTGGCTTGCCGCCTGCAGCGGGGCGCCCTCGCTGTCGGGCCTCTCGCTGTCGCCGGACGGCGAGGAGTTCTTCCTCAAGGATGGGCAGCAGGTGCTGCTGACCTCCGCCCCGGCCGGCAGCGCGGCCCCGGTGGCGGTGCGCCAGGGGCGGGCGCGGGTGGAGATGAAGTACGGAAGCTTCCGCTTCACGGACCTGCGCGGGGACTGGACGGACGGGGCGCGCTTCCGCTGGAGCGCGCGCGGGGCGGGCGAGGCCGCGGGCGAGTGGCTGACGCGGGACGGGCAGGTGGTGGTGAAGGTGGTGGCAAAGGAGGCGGGGCCGGGCGGCGTGGCCCTGCGCTACGAGGCGGCGGACGCTGCCACCAACCGGCTGTCCCTGGCCTTCCGGTGTGACGCGCAGGACCGCTTCCTGGGCTTCGGCGCGCAGGCGGACGGGCTGGATCACCGCGGCCACACGGTGGCCATCTGGACGAGCGAGCCGGGCATCGGCAAGCGCATGGAGGACGACGGGGAGCCGGCCGTCTGGTTCCTGGAGGGGACGCGCCACGCCTCGAGCTACGGGCTGCCTACGTGGGTGTCCAACCGCGGCTACCTGGGCGTGGTGGACGCGCCCGAGCGCACCGTGTTCGAGGTGTGCAGCGCCCGGCAGGACACCTTCCGCGTAGAGGCGTGGGGGAGCGCGCTCACGTTGTACGTCTTTGCGGGAGAGCCGGCGGTGGCGCTGGAGCGGGCCACCGCCTCCGTGCTGGGGCGCCCCATGAGGCCGCCGCCGGTGGCCTTCGCCCCGTGGAACGACGCGGTGAAGGGGCCGGAGGAGGTGCGGCGGGTGGCGCGGTTGCTGCGGGACCGGCGCATCCCCTCCTCCGCGCTCTGGACGGAGGACTTCCGCGGGGGGAGCGAGCAGCCCAGCGGCTACCGGCTGGTGGAGGACTGGGACGTGGACCGCGCGCTGTACCCCGAGCCCGAGGCCCTGGCTGCGGAGCTCTCGGACGCGGGGTTTTCCTGGCAGGCCTACTTCAACACCTTCTTGGTGGAGGGGACGCCCGTGTACGAGGCGGCGCAGCGGGACGGCCACTTCGTGCGGTCCCTGGACGGGGGCGCCTACCTGTTCGAGGGCGTGACGTTCAAGCCCACGGGGCTGGCCGACCTGTCCAACCCGGCCACGCGCGAGTTCGTGAAGGGGTACCTGCGCCAGGCGCTGGACGTGGGCTTCACCGGCTGGATGGCGGACTACGGCGAGTGGCTGCCGCACGACGCGGTGTTGCACTCCGGGGAGAGCGCGGCCCGGGCGCACAACCTCTACCCGGTGGAGTGGGCGAGGCTGAACGCGGAGGTGCTGCAGGAGCGTTCCGCGGACGGCGTGCAGCGGCTCTTCTACG
>VGRA01000286.1 GCA_016875515.1 Deltaproteobacteria bacterium
GTCCTCTTCCAGCGGGCCATCCCCCTCGTCGTCGTAGGTGGGCGCGAGCTCCGGGGCCGCCTTGCGCGGCGGGGGGCCACCGCGGGAGACGGTGGCGGCGGGCGCGCGCGGCGGGACGCCGCCCGGGCGTGCGGGGGGAATGGCGGGGCGTCCCGGGGAGGAGGGGCGCTCGGGGCGGTCCGGGCGCTGCAGGTTGGCGCTGGTGGCCGCGTCCCGCTCGTCCACGCTGCCGGAGGGCTTGCTGCCCGGAAGCGGGGTGGCGTCCTCGGGGCCGGCGCTGACCGCGGGCTGCGAGACGGTAGGGCCGGACGACGGCGGTGCGCCGGACGGCATCACCTTCCGGCCCGGCACCGCGGTGGTGACCTTGTTGCGGTCCACCGGGGCATTGGCGGGCACCTGCACCTGCACGGGCTTCATGGGGCCGGTGGTGGCGGGCGCCGCGGAGGCTGCAGCGGCCGGTGCGGGTGGCGCAGCGGGGGCAGTTGCGGGAGGCGGTGCGGAGGCGGCCTTCCCGGCCTTCTCCGCCATGAAGTCCGCCTTCAGCTTCTCCTCGAACGCCGCCCAGTCCCGCTTGAAATGCTCCGGGTCCTTCTCGCCGCGCTCGCGGTGCTTGAGGGACGGGGCCCAGCGCTTCTCGTACTCCGTCCCCACGGAGAAATTGGGCGGGGGCGGCAGGCCGTAGGTGGCTGGGTCGAAGAACTCGTCCGTCAGGTCCTCGAAGCCGTAGGCGCGCGCGCGCGCGATGAAGGTGGGCACGATGCCCGTGGGGGCGTGGTAGCCGATGATGTGCCCCTCGTCGTCCTTGGTCACCGGGGAGAAGACGAAGATGTCCTGCGTGCGGTACTCCCCCTTTTCGTTGAGCGGCAGCACCTCGGACAGGGCAATGGTCTTGCGCGAGCCGTCGTGGAGGCGCTCGCAGCAGACGACGAAGTTGATGGCCGAGGCCACCTGCGCGCGCACCGCCACCATGGGCAGGTCAATGCCGGACATCAGGCACAGGGATTCAATGCGGCGCAGCGTGTCCGTGGGGGTGTTGGCGTGCGTGGTGGCCAGGGAGCCGCCGTGGCCGGTGTTCATGGCCTGCACCAGGTAGAAGGCCTCGCCGCCGCGCACCTCGCCCACCACGATGCGGTCCGGGCGGAGCCGCAGCGCCGAGGCGAGCAGGTCCCCCATGTCCACCCCGCCTTTGCCGAACTTGTCCGGTGGGCGGGACTCGAACGGGACGATGTGGGACTGGTTCAGCTGCAGCTCCGCCGAGTCCTCGATGGTGAGGATGCGCTCCTCGTCCGGGATGAGGCTGGAGACGATGTTGAGCAGCGTCGTCTTGCCGGAGCCGGTACCGCCGGCCACCAGCATGTTCAGCTTGGTGTGGATGCACGCGTCGATGAGGCGCGCCATCTGCTTCGACATGCTCTTGAACTGGATGAGCGCGTCGATGGTCAGCTTGTCCTTGAAGAACTTGCGGATGGAGATGGTGGTGCCCTTGCGCCCAATGGGCGGCAGCACCACGTGGATGCGGCTGCCGTCCGGCAAGCGGGCGTCCATCCGGGGGCGCTCCTCGTTCAGCACGCGCCCCACGAACTGGGCCATGTTGCGCGCCGCCCCCAGCAGCCCCTCCTCGGTGAACTGGGCGTCCACCTTGGTGAGCTTCCCCTTCTTCTCTATCCAGATGTCCGTGGGCCCGTTGATCATGATCTCGGACACCGCGGGGTCATCCAGGAAGGGGACCACGGGCTTGAGGAACGCGCGGAGCGACTCGCCATACATGGAGGACATGGTGGCGCCGGAGACTAGCCGAACTGCCCCTGAAATAGGGGTGCGTCCCGGCGGGTTCGAAGCGGAGCGAGACCGTGGAAACAGCCGGGGTTTCCGGGTACGAACTGCCTCCCATGTCCGACGAGAATTCGCTCCCCCCCGCAGCCCTCCCGCCCGCCTCCTCCGGTGGCAACCAGGTGGCCGTGACCATCGAGGAGGAGATGCGGCGGTCGTACCTGGACTACTCCATGTCCGTCATCATCGGCCGGGCGCTCCCGGACGTGCGTGACGGCCTCAAGCCCGTGCACCGGCGGATCCTCTTCGCCATGCACGAGCTGGGGAACCACTACAACCGCGCCTACAAGAAGTCCGCGCGCGTGGTGGGAGACGTCATCGGCAAGTACCACCCGCACGGTGACTCGGCGGTGTACGAGGCCATGGTGCGCCTGGCCCAGGAGTGGTCGCTCCGCTACCTGCTGGTGGACGGACAGGGCAACTTCGGCAGCATCGACGGGGACTCCCCCGCGGCCATGCGTTACACGGAAGTGCGCATGGCGCAGCTCGCGGAGGAGCTGCTCGCGGACATCGACAAGGACACGGTGGACCTGGGCCCCAACTACGACGGGAGCACCCACGAGCCGCTGGTGCTGCCGTCCCGGTTCCCCAACCTGCTGGTGAACGGCGCCTCCGGCATCGCGGTGGGGATGACCACCAACATCCCGCCCCACAACATGGGCGAGGTGATCGACGCCACGGTGCACCTCATTGACACCCCGCGCGCCACGGTGCTGGACCTCATGCGCTTCGTGCCGGGGCCGGACTTCCCCACCGCCGGCTTCGTCACCGGGCTGGACGGCATCCGGAAGGCCTACGAGACCGGCCGCGGCCACATCACGCTGCGCGCGCGCACGGAGGTTGAGACGCAGAAGAAGGGGGACCGCGAGTCCATCGTCGTCACGGAGATTCCCTACCAGGTCAACAAGGCGCGGCTCATCGAGCGCATCGCGGACCTGGTGCGGGAGAAGAAGATTGAAGGCATCAGCGACATCCGGGACGAGTCGGACCGCGAGCAGTCGGTCCGCATCGTCATCGAGCTGAAGCGGGACGCCATTGCCCAGGTGGTGCTCAACAACCTGTACGCGCTGACGCCCATGCAGACCACCTTCGGCATCCTGATGCTGGCCATTGACCAGGGCCAGCCTCGGACCATGACGCTGAAGGAGGTGCTGGAGAAGTTCATCCTGCACCGGCGCGAGGTGGTGACGCGGCGCAGCCGGTTCGAGCTGCGCAAGGCGCTCTCGCGGCTGCACATCGTCGAGGGCCTGCTGGTGGCCCAGGACATGATTGACCACGTCATCAGCATCATCCGGAAGTCCGTGGACGTGGACGAGGCGCGCTGGGGCCTGATGAACGTGCTGAGCCCCGCGCTGTACGAGAACGCCCGCTTCGCGGACCTGCCTCGGCTGGACCTGGGGAAGGCGCGCACCCAGATGGCGGCCCTGGTGGCCCGCGCCCGTGGCGAGGTGGCAGACTACCGTGGCCTCAGCCGCTCCTACGAGGGCAGCGGCTTCTCCGAGGAACAGAGCAAGAACATCCTGGAGATGCGGCTGCAGCGGCTCACCGGCATGCAGCGCGAGGAGCTCTTCAAGGAGATGGTGGAACTGCTCAGGGAGATTGCCAGGCTGGAGGACATCCTCGGTAACGAGTCCTCGCTCCTGCGCGTCATCAAGGCGGAGCTCCAGGACATCAAGCAGCGTTACGGGGACGCGCGGCGCACGGAGATCGTGGCGCTGGAGGGGGAGCTTTCCGCCGAGGACCTCATTGCCGACGAGCCCATGGTGGTGACGGTGAGCCACGCCGGCTACGTCAAGCGAACCCCGCTGTCAGAGTACCGGGTGCAGGGGCGCGGCGGGCGCGGCCGCACCGGCACGGCGCTCAAGGACGACGACTTCGTGCAGGACGTGTTCGTGGCCAGCACGCACGCGTACCTCATGCCCATCACCACCAAGGGCAAGCTGTACTGGCTCAAGGTGCACGAGATCCCGCTCGCCAGCCCCGCGGCGAAGGGCAAGCCCATCGTCAACCTGGTGCAGCTGTCCCCGGACGAGAAGCTGGCGTCCATCCTCATCACGCGCGAGTTCAGCGAGAACAAGTCCGTCTTCTTCGCCACGCGCAAGGGCATCGTGAAGCGGACGGACCTGGCCGCGTTCAGCAACGTGCGCAGCGCCGGCATCATTGCGCTGGGCATTGATGACGGGGACTCGCTCGTGGCGGTGCGCATCACGGACGGCATGAAGGACGTGGTGCTGGCCACGGCGCAGGGGATGAGCATCCGCTTCAACGAGGCGGAGGTGCGCTCCATGGGCCGCACCGCGTTCGGCGTGAAGGGCATCACCCTGGAGGACGCGGACGAGGTGGTGGGGGCGGACGTGGTGGAGAAGGGAACCACCATCCTCACCGTCACGGAGAACGGGTACGGCAAGCGCACCGAGGAGGGCGAGTACCGGGTGCAGGGCCGCGGCGGCAAGGGCATCATCGACATCAAGACGTCAGACCGGAACGGCCGCGTGGCCGGGCTGGTGCAGGTGCGGGACGGGGACGAGCTCATGCTGCTCACCAGCGGTGGCGTGCTCATCCGCATCCCGGCCAGGGACGTGTCCGTCATTGGCCGCAACACCCAGGGGGTGCGCCTCATCACGCTGGACAAGGCGGAGGAGAAGGTGGCCTCGCTCAGCGCCCTGCCGGAGGTGAACCTGAGCCCGGAGGCGGCGCCGGCGCAGGAGGCCAACGGTTCCGCGGACAACGTCCCGGGCGACGAGGGGGACGGCCCCAGCGGAGGCTGAGGTGCGCGGGGCGGCCTGCGCGGCGAACGGCAACTGGCCGCGCCGCCCGGGCTGACCCTACGATGAAAGTCTTTTGGGGTTGGGAGTTCGCGTGGAACTGCAGCGGCTCGGG
>VGRA01000287.1 GCA_016875515.1 Deltaproteobacteria bacterium
GGGGCGCATTCCACGCGGAACAGCCCTTCCCCCGCCCCCTCGGTCCCAACCAGGTATCCCCGCCCGCCGGGCAGCCAGGCGATCGCCTCGCTCTGCGGCTGGCTGGGGCCGGGCACCTCCACGGGGCTGGAGAGGAGGGCCTCCTCCAGCGTTCCGCCCGCGGGCGCGCGGAAGCGCCACACGCGGCTGTAGCTGCGCACCAGCACCTCGGGGGCGCCGGGATGCGCCGATGCGCCGGTGCTCAGCTGGTCCAGGCCGGGGTTCTGCAGCTTCCCCACCTTCACTGCCACGCCTCCGTCCGCCTGCCCCAGGCCCTCCACGCGGTACACGTCCCCCAGCGTGAAGAGCCCCTTGGTGAGGATCCACGGCGTGCCATTGACCGGGTCCACCACGAGCGACTCGGCGTTGTGCGCCCGGTCCTCGTAGCGGAACGGCAGGTCCGTCACCGCGCGCGGCGTGTCGTCCAGCACCTCGGGCTCGGGGAGGCGGTACAGGTGCAGCTGCGGCCGCACCTCCTTGTTGTCCCCGATGTCCCCCAGGAGGATGCAGCTGCCCTCGGCACAGGGCCCCACGGCAATGTCCTCCACGTCGACGTTGGAGGCCCCCGTCAGCGGGATGCGCGCGGCGACCGTCCCGTCCTCGCGCAGCGCGAACACCTCCAGCGCATTGCCCGAGTCGTTGTGCGCCCAGAAGACGCCCGGGTGACGGCGGCTGGCCGCGAGCCCGGAGAGTTCGGGGAGGGCCGCGGGGTTGTTGCCCGTGCGCACCGGGGCACCGTAGCGGGCGCAGATTGAGAGGGACACGTTCGTCCCCCCGTCCTCCGCGCCCGCGTCAGGTGCGAGCAACTCCCCGTCGTCTTCCGGCGCCAAGCCGGGCGCGTGGGAGCAGCCCAGCAGCGACACGAGCGCCACGTGCAGGCCGAGCAGGGCGCCGCGGGAGCGCATGGTCAGGACTCCAGGCCCAGCAGCGTGCCGAGCGTCTTCGCGTCTGCCTTGGGGAATTCGTACGAGGACATCTCCTCCAGGCGCACCCAGCGGTGATCCCTCACGCGCAGGTGGCGGATCTCCCCGCCCGCGCCGGACAGGCTGCAGTGGAAAACGCGGAGGTCCACGTCGTAGTCCGGGTAGGCGTGGTGGGAGTGCACCGCGAGCCTCCCCACGCTCACGTCGATCCCGAGCAGCTCCCGCAGCTCGCGCGCCAGCGCAGCCTCGTCCGTCTCGCCGGCCTCCACGCGGCCACCGGGGAACTCCCACAAGAGCGGCAGCGAGGCCGTCTCGGGCCGCTGCGTGATCAGGTACCGCCCCCCGGGTTGTTCCACCATGGCGCCCACCACGCGCACGTGCCATCGGCTCATCGTCAATCTCCTGCGCCCCGCGTAGCACGGGAGCGGGTACGCTGGCAGACAACATGGGCACGATCACGTTCCTCGGCGCAGCCGGCACCGTCACGGGCAGCTCCTACCTCCTCGAGCACGAGGGCCACCGCGTGCTGGTGGACTGCGGCACCTTCCAGGGCGAGCGGGAGCTTCGCCGCCTCAACCGGGCCCCCTTCCCCGTGGACGTGAAGTCGCTGGACGCGGTGGTGCTGACCCACGCCCACGTGGACCACTCGGGCAACCTGCCGCGGCTGGTGGCGCAGGGCTACAAGGGCCCCATCCACGCCACCCCGGGCACCGCGGCGCTGTGCGGCCTGCTGCTGCCGGACTCCGCCCGCCTGCAGGAGGAAGAGGCGGCGTACGCGCGCAAGACGCGCTACTCGCGCCACGAGAACCCGGTGCCGCTCTACACGTCCGCGGACGCGCGGCGGACGTTGGCTCTGTTCGAGACGTTCGGCTACGGCCGCCGCCGGCAGATCCTCCCGGGGCTCTACGTCACCTTCACGCGGGCCGGGCACATCCTGGGCTCGGCGGTGGCCCACTTCGAGCTGGCCTCCACGCGACAGGTGGTGGTGTTCAGCGGGGACCTTGGCCGGTACGACGCCCCCATTCTCCGGGATCCCGAGGCGGTCCCCTTCGCCACCACGCTGCTGTCCGAGAGCACCTACGGCAACAAGGATCACCCGGACGACAACCCCCGGGAGAAGCTGGCCGAGGTGGTGAACGAGGCGGCCGGCCGCGGCGGGATGCTGGTCATCCCCGCGTTCGCCGTGGGGCGGACGCAGGATCTCCTTTACCACCTGCGCGCTCTGGAAGATGACCGGCTCATCCCGGAGCTGGACGTCTTCGTGGACAGCCCCATGGCGTGTGACGTCACGCCGCTGTACCTGGCCCACCCGGAGGACCACGACGAGGAGATGGCCGCGCTCGTACGCGAAGGGCGCACGCCGCTCAAGACGCGGCGCACCCGGTTCGTCAACAGCGTCCACGAGAGCAAGGCGCTCAACCTGCGGGAGGGGCCGGGGATCATCCTTTCCGCGTCCGGCATGGCCACGGGCGGCCGCATCCTCCACCACCTGGCGAACCGCCTGCCGGACCCGAAGAGCACGGTGCTGTTCGTGGGCTTCCAGTCGCCGGGGACGCGCGGTGGGCGGATCCTGGCGGGCGAGCCGGAGGTGAAGATCCACGGCCACTTCGTGAAAATGGCGGCGCAAGTCCGGCGGATCAGCGGCTTCTCCGCGCACGCGGGCAAGGAGGAGCTGGAGCGCTGGATGGACGGCTTCAAGATGGCGCCGCGGCAGGTGCTGCTCATCC
Organism: Deltaproteobacteria bacterium; assembly: GCA_016875515.1. Classification (GTDB taxonomy): domain Bacteria; phylum Myxococcota; class Myxococcia; order Myxococcales; family Myxococcaceae; genus VGRA01. The sequence continues at coordinate 2,690 of VGRA01000287.1, forward strand.
ACGGCGAGCTGGCGGCGCTCGAGGCGCACAGGTCTGCGCTGGCAGCGCGCGGCTGGCCCGCCTACGTGCCGAAGCTGAACGAGACGGTGACACTGGCGCCCGCGCCCTGAGCGCAGGTCGTCACGGGCCCGGGGCGCTGGGGCGCATGGGCATGAAGCCCCCGTCCGGTAGGCGCACGGCCTGGACCTCCACGGCCACGGGCTGCGTCGCGTCCTGCACAGCGCGGGCAGGCGGACAGCCGGCGCAGGCAGCCAGTACGACCAGTGCAGCCATCATCCGTTCCATGTGGACGGCTGATAGCACGGCGCACCCGGGCCGAAGCGGACTGCGGTAGAAGGCACACCGCCATGATTTCAAGTCCCCAAGTGATCCGTGCCGACCGCGGTTCCACCCTCCGCTGCAAGGGCTGGGTGCAGGAAGCCGCGCTGCGGATGTTGATGAACAACCTGGACCCGGACGTGGCTGAGCGGCCGGCGGACCTGGTGGTGTACGGCGGCACGGGCAAGGCGGCGCGGAACTGGGAGGCGTTCGACCGGATCGTCCACGCGCTCGAGCAGCTGGGGGACGAGGAGACGCTGCTCGTGCAGTCCGGCAAGCCGGTGGGCGTGTTCAAGACGCACCGGGATGCGCCGCGGGTGCTGATTGCCAACTCGAACCTGGTGGGGAACTGGGCCAACTGGGACCACTTCCGGGACCTCGAGAAGCGCGGGCTGATGATGTACGGGCAGATGACCGCGGGGTCGTGGATCTACATCGGCACGCAGGGGATCCTGCAGGGCACGTACGAGACCTTCGCGCAGGCGGGGCGGACGCACTTCGGGACGGACGATCTTGGCGGGCGGATGGTGCTGTCCGGCGGCCTCGGCGGCATGGGCGGGGCCCAGCCCCTGGCGGCCACGCTGAACGGCGCCGTGTACCTGGGCGTGGACATTGATCCGTGGCGCGTGCGCCGCCGGGTGGAGACGAAGTACCTGGACGTGGTGGCGAAGGACCTGGACCACGCCCTCGCGCTTTGCCTCGAGGCGAGGGAGAAGCGGGAGGCATTGTCGGTGGGCGTTGTCGGAAATTGCGCGGACGTCTACCCGGAGCTGGTGCGGCGCGGCGTGAAGTTCGACCTGGTGACGGACCAGACCTCCGCGCACGATCCGCTCGGCGGGTACGTCCCGCGCGGCTACACGCTGGAGCAGGCGGCAGAGCTTCGCACGAGCGACCCGGTCCGCTACGTCCGCGAGTCCCACGCCTCCATGGCGCTCCATGTCCAGGCCATGCTGGACATGAAGAACGCCGGCAGCCACGTGTTCGACTACGGCAACAACCTCCGCGCCGGCGCGCAGAAGGGCGGCGTGCAGAACGCGTTCGACTTCCCCGGCTTCGTCCCGGCCTACATCCGCCCGCTGTTCTGCGAGGGCATGGGGCCGTTCCGCTGGGTGGCACTCTCCGGGGACCCCGAGGACATCCGCAAGACGGACCAGGCGGTGGCGGCGCTGTTCCCGAAGAAGGCGTCCTTGCAGCGCTGGCTGAAGCTGGCCGGCGAGAAGGTGGCGTTCCAGGGGCTGCCCGCGCGCATCTGCTGGCTCGGGTACGGCGAGCGGCACCTCGCGGGCCTGAAGTTCAACGAGATGGTGAAGCGCGGGGAGCTGAAGGCCCCCATCGTGATTGGCCGGGACCACCTGGACTGCGGCAGCGTGGCCTCTCCCAACCGCGAGACCGAGGCCATGAAGGACGGCACGGACGCGGTGGCGGACTGGCCCATCCTGAACGCGCTGGTGAACGCGGTGAACGGGGCGAGCTGGGTCTCCTTCCACCACGGCGGCGGCGTGGGGATGGGGTACTCGCTCCACGCGGGTCAGGTGATCGTGGCGGACGGGACGGACGAGGCGGCACGACGCATCGAGCGCGTGCTGCTGTCCGATCCGGGCATGGGTGTCATCCGGCACGCGGACGCGGGCTACGACGAGGCCATCGACGCGGCGAAGGCGCGCGGGGTGAAGATCCCGGGCATCACCGTCTAG
>VGRA01000288.1 GCA_016875515.1 Deltaproteobacteria bacterium
TACCTCAACGGCGAGTGCACGCTCAACGTCTGCACCTGCCCGGCCGGCAGCAGCTGCTTCGTGTACCCGTGCCTCTCGCTGACGTGCGGCCCCAACGCCACCTGCACCGGCGGCCTGGGAGCCGGCTGGGCCTGCAACACCTGTTACGCCGGGGATGGCGTCACCTGCGCGCCCGCCGTGCCGGGGACGTCCGGCAGCGTCACGGCGACGGCGGGGTACCAGCAGGTGGCGCTGTCCTGGGCCGCGGTCCCCTGTGCCACCACCTACAACCTCTACCGCTCGGTGGGCGGGGGCTCCTTCTCGCTGGTCCAATCCAGCGTGAGCGGGACGGCCCTCACCGACACGGGGCTCACCAACGGGACGAACTACGGCTACGTGGTGCGCGCGGTGAACGCCGCGGGCGAGGGGACCGGCTCCTCGGCCGTCTACGCCACGCCGTTCGCGCCCACGGCCACGCGCACCTGGGCGTACAACGGGGACACCAACGGCGCCCTGTACTGGCTGGGCAGCGCGCGGGGGCTGGGCAGCTGGGCCAACCCGCTGCGGACGGGCTACGCCACGGGCAGCAACTCCGCCACCATCACCGGGTGCAGCACGCTGTCCAGCACGACCTCGTGTGACACGGGCTGGACGTCCAACCGCAACGTGGGCACCACGGTCAACCCGGCCAACGCGAGCGACATCCCGGTCTCTACCACCTCCACGACCACGGCGTTCGTCCGGCACGATCTCGGCGCAGACCACACCCTCGTCCTCAACCGCTACGCGCTCCGGAGCCGGTGCGACGCGGCAAGCCACTACCCGAGAAACTGGCTTCTGCAGGGGAGCAACGACGGCTCCAATTGGACGACCTTGAGGCCGCACGCGTTCGAGGGCACCCTGCTCGCGCGCTGCCGCTGGTCGTCGTGGGCCATCTCCTCCTCCATCGGCTACCGCTGCTTCCGCATTGCCCGCGACGGGACCTTGAGCTTCTCCGGAAGCTCTCCCACCGGCGCCGTCATCTTCGACGAGGTGGAGTTCTACGGCACCGTCACCTACGTCCCGGCCACCCCCACCGGCGTGATGGCCACCGGCATCTCGCAGGGGGTGACGGTCCAGTGGAACGCCGTGACGAGGGCGCTCTCCTACAACCTCTTCGTCTCCACGGACGGGGTGACCTTCTCGCTGCAGGCGTCCGGCATCACCGCGACGAGCACGTCCGCGACAGGGCTGACCCCCGGCGGGCAGCGCTTCTTCCGCGTCCAGGCCTCCAACCTCGGCGGGGTGAGCGCGCAGGGCGCCACCGTCACCGCCGCGGCCCTCTGAGCCCGTGAGCACCACCCGCACCTTCGACCGGCGCGTCCGCCAGTGGTTCCCCCAGCCGCTCGCGGCGGCGTGGCACCGGGTGCTGCTGGCGCGGGCGCCCCACGAGCGGGTGCAGCGGCTGTCCGCGTTCGCCGAGCTGCTGCTCCGCTTCGGCGCCGTGCTGCTCTTGCAGGACTACCTCCGCGGCGAGCCGGCACCCGCGGTGGAGGTGGTGCTGCCGCGGCTGGACCGCCCGTCGCTGGGCACCTGGCTGGAGCTGTGCCGTGAGCTGGCCGCCGCACTCTCCGCCCGGCAGGCGCCGCCCCCGTTCCTGCCTGCCGCGGTGGCGTGGGCGCTGCCCGTGCGCGAGGGCGGCGCCTGGGCGTTGGGACCGCTCGAGCGGTGCGCGGCGCTGCGCAACGCGGGGATGCACGGCGGGGCGGTCAGCGAGGCGGAGGCGGCGCAGCTGGCGGACGAGCTCTCGGACGCGGCGCGCGCCGGGCTGGAGGGGATGCAGTGGGTGGCATCCCTGCGCCTGCTGCGCGTGCTGGACGGGCGCCTCACCCGCGAGGGGGTGACGCGCGGCTCGGTGCAGCTGCTCGTCGGCAGCGAGGCGCTCCCGGAGCCGCTCCCCTGCGAGTGGACCGCCCCGCTCGGCCATGACGGGGTGTACGCCGTGTGCGCGGACGGGACGCAGCTGCTGGACCTGCACCCGTTCCTCGCCGTCGCGCACGTCCCGGGCGCCGGCGGCGAGCGGCTGCACCTGCTCAAGTCCGTCCACAAGGGGCGCACGCTCGTGCTGGTGGACGAGGAGACCGGCCACCGGCTGGACCACCCGCTCGGCGCGCCGGGCGAAGGGGGCTGGGCGGGCTGGCTCGCCGCGCGCACTGCCCACCGCCCCGCGCTGCACGGGGAGCGCCGGGCAGCACCCCTCTGGGCGTCCACCCAACAGGCCCAGCCGGAGGGGCAGGACACCCTCATCGCCGGCCGCTTCGAGGTCCTGCAGATGCTGGGGCAGGGCGGGATGGCCACCGTGTACCGGTGCCGCGACCGGCAGTTCGACTCGGAGTGCGCGCTGAAGGTGATGCGCGAGGGGCTGGCCTCGGACGCCGCGTTCCGCGAGCGCTTCCGGCGGGAGGTGGACACCCTGCGCGCGCTGCGCCACCCCGGCATCGTCCCGGTGGAGGACGCCTTCGAACTGCCGGATGGGCGGCTGTGCCTGCGCATGCCGGTGGTGCCCGGTGGCTCGCTGGTGGACCGGGTGCGCGAGGGGGGCGTGGACGCGGTGCAGCTCCGGGCCTGGGCGGCCGAGGCGCTCGGGGCGCTCGCGTACCTCCACGCACGGGGCGTCGTGCACCGGGACATCAAGCCCGGGAACCTGCTGCTGGACGCGGAGGGGCGGCTGCGCATCTCGGACTTCGGCGTGGCGTTCCGCCCCGAGGACGTCCGGCTGACGCGGACGCTGGAGACGGTGGGGACGTCCGCCTTCATGGCCCCCGAGCAGCGCCGCGGGGACTGGGCGCTCTCCGGCAAGGTGGACGTGTACGCGCTGGCGCTTGTGCTGCACGAACTGGCGGCGGGGAGGCTGCCGCTGGGGGCCCCCGGCGAGGGGCTGCGCGGGCCGTTCGCGGAGTTCCTGCGCGCCTGCGGCCGGGAGGACCCGGCCCAGCGGTTGGACGCCGCTGGGGCGCTGCAGCTGCTCACCTCCCTGCCGGCGCAGGTGGAGGGACCCCGGCCGGCGCCCGCACCTCCGCCGCTGCCGCCCGTCCCCCCGGCGCCAGGCGGCGCAGCCCGGGCGTCCCGCAAGTTCGTTCCATGGATGGTGGGGGCCGCCCTGTTGGCAGCCGTGGGGGCCGCCGCCACCCTCGGCGCGCGCAATCCACGCTGCGGGAACGGCCGCGTGGAGACGGGCGAGGCATGCGACGACGGCAACACCGCGCCGGGCGACACCTGCTCCCCCACCTGCCAGTCCGACTGGGTGGCCTTCCCCGCGGGCTCGCTCGTCATGGGCTACTCGGAGGAGGAGCTGGACGGGGGGATGCACCTGGCCGCCCCCAGCCGGAGATCTCCCGCGCAGCTGCTGGAGGCTGCGCGCCTGGCCACGCCCGCCACGAAGGTGATGTTGCCCACCTTCCGGATGATGCGGACGGAGGTCTCCCGCGGCGCGTTCGCCGCGTTCCTCCGCGACGGCACCGAGGGGCGCCTGCTGGCCGAGCCGCGCAGCCCCGAGGCCGTGGCGTGGCACCGCGGGCTGATCGCCCGGGTCCGCAAGGAGGCTCAGGAGGCCGTCACGGGGTGGGCCGACACGCCGCCCTTGCCCGCCCGAGGCCCCTCGCACTGGGCCGTGGCCTACTGCGCGTGGGCCGGCGGCACGCTGCCCACCGAGGCCGAGTTCGAGCGCGCGGCGCGGGGCGTGGGCCGGGGCCGCGTCTTCCCCTGGGGAGATGGGCCGCCCGCGGCGTTCGACGGGGACTGCTCCCGGCTGACCGGCTTCTTCGTCACCTCCACCTCGCCGCACGCCGAGTTCAACTGCGGCGGGAAGCAGGCCTCCGCCGTAGGGAGCCGCCCCGCCGGGTGCACGCCCGAGGGCGTCTGCGACCTGGCGGGCAACGCGGACGAGTTCGTCCAGAGTGGGCCGGTGCGGTGGGTGAGGGAGGTGGACCCGCTGGGGGACGGGCGCGCGCGGTACGTCCCGCACCTGCCGGGTCAGGTGGTCACCGCCACGCGCGAGGACGAGTTCCTCCGGGTGTGCACGCACCTGTCCGCCGAAGATCCGCTCGGGCTCCGCACGGGCACGGTGGCCGACTGCGTCCCCCTGGTGGGCGACATGCAGCCGCCGCCCCCGCTCCCGGTGCCCCGCGGGCAGGCGCTCTTCGTGGTGCGCGGCGGCAACCACGACGACAGCCTCCCGGTCTTCTACCAGTCCCGCAGCCGCTACCCGCTCTACCCGCCGGACGGGGAGTGGGGCTTCCGCTGCGTGAGCCACGCCCCCTGAGAAGGCCGCGGCCTCACCGCGCCGTCCAGCGCTCCGCCCACCGCGCCACGCCCCAGGGCAGCTGCAGCTGCCAGAGCGCCACCTCGCCGCACCCCTGCACCGAGGCCTGTACCCGGCGGCCCTCCGGCGCGGTCCACGCCGCCGCGCCCACCGTCCAGCCGTCCATCTGCCGCTGCACGCAGAGGCAGCGCCCGCGGGAGGGCCGGCACGAGGCTCCGGGGAAGCGGGCGCCCAGGTCAGCACAGGCCGCCGCGTCCAGGCGCGGCAGGCATTCGGCGGGCACTGCCAGCGTCCACCGCGTGCGCGCCCCCTTGCCCGTCACGGCGCCTTCGCCCACGTGGAGGGTGCGCGGGGGCCGGACGTCCACCTGCAGCTCGAGCCCCGCGCAGCGCGACAGGAGCTCCGGG
>VGRA01000289.1 GCA_016875515.1 Deltaproteobacteria bacterium
CGCCTTGTCCCGGAGTTCCTGCGCGTAGTTCTCGCCGAAGGCGCGGTGGCCCGCCGCGTACGCCTCCCGGATCAGCCCGGGGGGCTGGAGCTTGGAGACGGCCAGCAGCGTCACGTCTGAGGGCAACCGCCCGGCGCGCGCCGCCGCCGCGGCCACCCGCGCCTGCACCGCGGCGAGGTTTTCGGCCACGCTCACGCCGGCGTCCCCCACGGCGCCGCAACGCCCCCCGCCGCGAGCAGCTGCAGCGTCTCGGGCAGCGGCAGGCCAATCACGTTGGTAGGGCTGCCCTCCAGCGCGCTCACGAGGAAGCTGCCTCGCCCCTGCACGGCGTAGGCGCCGGCCTTGTCCATGGGCTCGCCGGTCTCCACGTACCAGGCGATCTCCGCGACCGAGGCGGCCCGGAACGTGACGGCCGTCTCCACGAGCCGCGTGTCGTGGTGGGGACCGGCCACCGCCACGGCGGTCAGCACCAGGTGGCGCTGGCCGGACAGGGCCGCCAGCATCTCCCGGGCATGGGCCGCGTCCCGGGGCTTACCGAGGATCTGCTCGCCCAGCACCACGGAGGTGTCGGCGGCGAGCACCAGCGCCTCGGGCTCCCCCAGGCGCCTGGCCACCGCGTGGGCCTTCTCCCGCGCGAGCCGCTTCACGTAGCCGCGGGGGGACTCGCCCGGCCGGGGCGTTTCGTCGATGTCGGCAGACTCCACGCGGAAGGCGAGCCCCAGCCCGGCGAGCAGCTCCCGGCGCCTCGGCGAACCCGAGGCGAGGACGAGCGACTGCATGGTGGCGGGCCGGCTAGCCGCCGAACGCCGGCGCGGGCGGGCCCACCAGCGCGTCGTTGGTGGAGATCTTCGCCTTGGCGCGCAGGGCCTTCATGTAGCTGTCGCGCAGCTCCACGCGGCGGGCGCGGAGGATCTCCGAGCGCAGTGCGTCCTTCGCCTCGGCGAACTTCTCCGGGGTGGGGCGCGAGCGGGCGGTCACCTGAGCCACCACGAAGCCGTCACCGGACGGGAAGACGCGGTCCAGCAGCGCGGGTGCGTCCGTGGCGAGCGCGGCGGTGGTGAGCTCCGGGGCGGCGCCCAGGCGCGGCAGGGACAGGGTCTCCGCGGTGAAGTCACCGGACTCCACCGCCTCGGGGGCGGTGGGAACCTGGAAGGAGGGCATCCCGCCCGCCTGCTCGGAGGCGGGGTACAGCGCGGAGAACGTCTCGCCGGCCTTCGCCTTGGCAAGGGCCCCCTCGGCCGCAGCCCTGGCCAGGGCCGCGGAGCGCTCCTTCGTGAGCAGCGTGCGGGCGATCTCCTGCTCCACGTCTTTGAGTTCCTTCACCTGCGGCGGCCGCTTCTCCTCCACCTTGATGACGTGGAAGCCGAACTGGCTCTGCACCACGTCCGATACCCCGCCCGGGGCGAGCGCGAACGCGGCGCGGCTGAACTCCGGCACCCACGCCCCCGCCGCGTTGAACCCCAGGTCGCCGCCGGACGCCTTGCTGCCGGTATCCTCGGAGAACTGCCGGGCGAGCTCGGCGAAGTCTGCCCTCTCCTCCACGATCTTCTTGTGCAGCCCCTCGGCCCGGGCCTTCGCGTCCTGCTTCTGCGGGTCCGTGGCGCCGGGGGCGGACTTCACCAGGATGTGGCGCGCGCGCACCTGCTCGGGCTGGTTGTAGAGGACCTTGTTCTTTTCGTAGGCGGCCTTCACCTCCTCGGCGTGTCCCTGCGCCCAGGTGGAGAGCTCCTCCGGGGAGAGCGCCACCTGGGAGGCGAACATGGAGGGCAGGAACCGCACGAACGTCATGGCGGCCTTGTTGCCGTCCTTCTCGAAGCGGAGCTTCAGCTCCTCCTCGGAGACGTGGGCCCCGCTCTGGACGATCTCCAGCAGCTTCTGCGCGGCCAGCTGCCGGCGGATGTTGGCCTCGAACTCGCCCGGGGTCTTCCGGTAGTAGTCCCGGAGCGCCAGCTGGTACTGCGCCAGGTTGAAGACGCCGTCCTTCTGGAAGTCCTGTCCCTGAAGGATGGTGTCCTGGACCTCCTCGTCCGAGCCGTTGACGCCGTACTCCAGCGCCGCCTGGCCCATGAGTTCCCCGTCAACCAGGGTCTCGAGCACCTGCCGCGGGATGCCGAACTGGCGGGCCAGGTTGTCCGGCAGCGGGTTGCCCTGCTGGCGGAACATGTTCAGCTGCTGGGTGTAGCGCTGGTTGAACTCGAGGACCGAGATGTCCTTCTGGTTCACCGTGGCCGCCACGGTGGCCGAGGCGTCAGACGGGCGCACGCCGCACCCCTGGCTGCCGGGGCCGAAGTTCAGCGCAAACACCACCGCTATCGCGATGATGAAGAAGATGGAGACGAGTTGCTTCGGGTTCGCGCCTTCCATGGAGAAACGCACCTTCTGGTCAAGGGTGATAGGGGTTGACGCCCTATGATCGAAGTGGTGAAAGCGCAAGCGATTTCCCGGCGTTACCCAGCCACGTGATTTCTCCCACTTTCCCGGCGTTCGTCTCCCCTTGTTGAATCTCATCCAGCGGCACCGCGACCTGCTCCTCATCGCGGCGCTGCTCGTGCAGCCCCTGGCGGCCTTCCTCCTCCGGGGAGGGCGTGCGCGCGAACCGGACTTCGTGGACCGGTGGATCCTCGGCGTGTCGACCCCGGTCCAGGGCGCGCTGGTGTCTGCCGTGGCGGGGACGATCAACGCGTGGGCCGCCTACGGGGATCTCCGGGGCGTGCACCTCCGGGCGGTGGGGCTGGCGGCGGAGAACGCCCAACTGCACGAGCAGCTGCAGGCGCTGACGGAGGTGAAGGCGGAGAACGAGCGACTGCGCGGCGCGCTCCGATACGCGGAGCGGCAGGCAGGCGCCCGCCTGGCTGCCCGCGTGGTGGGGTTCAACCCGGTGGCAGAGGTGCTCTCCCTGCGGATTGACCGGGGGGAACTGGACGGGGTGCGGGCCGGTATGGCCGTGGCGACGCCGGCGGGCGTGGTGGGGCAGGTGCTGCGCACGGGGGCGCACGCGGCAGACGTGCTGTTGCTCGGAGACAGCTCCAGCCGGGTGGCCGCCCGCAACCAGCGCAGCCGCGCGCGCGCGACGGCCACGGGGGCGGGGGACGGCAAGCCCCTGCGCCTGGAGTACGCGCTGCGGACCGAGGACTTCCAGGAGGGGGACGTGCTGGTGACCGCAGGGACGGACGGCATCTTCCCGCCGGGGCTCACCGTCGGCACGCTCACGGCCGTGGAGCGCAAGAGCGTGGGGACGCTGCAGCCGGCGGAGGTCCTGCCTGCGGTGGACACGGTGCGGCTGGAGGAGGTGCTGGTGCTCGGCGCGCAGCCGGCCGCCTCGGGGCCGCTCGCGGGAGGGACGCCGTGATGCGCGTGGCCATGGCGTGGGGAATGGCGCTCGGGCTGCTGACGCTCGAATCCGTGGCGGGGCAGTTCACCAGCCACTCGGTGGCGGCGCTGGACGTGACGCTGGCGCTGGTGGCGTACCTGGCGCTCAAGGCCCTCCCGTTGGAGGGGGCGGTCACCGCCTTTGGCGTGGGGTACCTCGTGGACGTGATGTCCGGGCGCCCCAGCGGGCTCTACACCTTCCTCGCGGAGCTGGCGTACGTGGGGGGCAAGCTGGGCTCGTCGCTCGTGGTGGTGAACACCCGTCACCGCTTTGCGCTGTTCTGCATGGCGGTTCAGGCGGGGCACGCGGTGGTGGCGTGGATGCTCCGCTCCGCCGTGGCGCGGGACCCGGTGGGGACGGCCCCGCTGGGGCTGCTTCCATTGCAGGTGCTGCTGACGGGGGCCGCGGCCCTGGGGCTGTACGGTGCGCTGCGCATGCTGGATCCCGGCGAGGAGCGCGCGCGGCAGGACCTGGTCAGGTAGGCGCCCCGTGACGCTCCGGCCCAACAACCCGGGGAAGGACCTGCGCGCCCGCTACGCGTGGCTGGGCGCGGCGTTCGTGGTGGGGCTGCTCGTGCTGGCCGGCCGGCTGTACCGCCTCCAGGTGACGCACGCCGCGGAGTACCAGCACAAGAGCGAGGCCAACTTCATCAAGGAGATCCCCATCCCGGCAGACCGCGGGATGATCATGGACGCGCACGGGCGGATCCTGGTGGACAACCGCCCCTCCTTCGACGCGTTCGTCACGCCGGCCTTCTGCGCCCGCTGCGAGGAGGGGGTCCTGCCGCGGCTGGCCGGGTGGCTGGGATGGGACGAGGAGGAGCTGGCGCGGATGCAGGCGCTGGTGAAGCAGAAGGGGCGCACGAGCGAGCGGTTCCAGCGGGTGCCGGTGCGCGTGGACCTCACCCGGGACGAGATGGACATCCTGCTGTCCCACCAGCGCGAGCTGGAGGGGCTGGACGTGGAGCCCGTGCCGCACCGCTCCTACCGCGCCGGCGCTGTGCTCTCGCACGTGCTCGGGTACATGAACGAGATCACCCAGGCGGAACTGGAGCAGAAGGTGCCGGGCCGGCCGGAGTACCACCTGGGGGACTACGTGGGCCGCCGAGGGATTGAGCGGGCGCTGGAGGAGTACCTGCGCGGGCGGGACGGCATGCGCAAGGAGGTGGTGGACGCCCACGGCCGCGTGTTCAAGGGGCTCGCGCAGCAGCTGGGGATGGAGACGGTCCGCCCCGAACCGGGCTACGACGTCATCACCACGCTGGACTACCGGCTGCAGGAGGTGGCGGAGCAGGCGTTTCCGGGGGTGGCC
>VGRA01000290.1 GCA_016875515.1 Deltaproteobacteria bacterium
CGAGCGCCCGGCGCAGCAGGACGAATTCCACCCACGCCGAGAGCCCGCTCGAGAGCGTGATCCCCACCGCCCCCAGGTGGGCGGGCAGCCCCACGAGTCCCGGCAACCGCAGCGCCCCCAACCAGGCCAGCGTCGCCCCCAGCGCCACCCGCACCACGGAAAAGGCCAGCGGCGTCCGCGTGTCCTTGAGCGCGTAGAAGGCCGAGGCGTAGAGCCGCCCCTGCGTGCTCGCCAACAAGCCCACCGCGCTGCCTGCAAGGATGTACCAGGCGTAGCGGCTCTCCGCGGCGTCGAACCGGCCCGTCTGCAGCAGCGCCGCCGCCACCACGTCTCCCAGGAGCAGGAAGGCCGCGGCCGAGGGCACCACGAAGAAGGCCATCCGCGACAGCGCCGCCTCCATTCGCGCCTTGAGGGCGGCCGCCACCTCGGCAGGCGTCCCGGACTCGCGCGCCATCTCCGGCACCTCCGCCGCGGACACCGCCATGCCGAAGAGGCTCACCGGCAGCAGGTACAGGGCCTGCGCGTAGGCCAGCGCGGAGACCGCCCGCGCCCCCAGCAGCGAGGCCCACGCCACGTCCACGTAGGCAGACACCTGCACCACCCCGCGCCCCAGCACCACCGGGCCGAGGCTGGACATGACCTGGCGCACCTGGGCGTCACCCAGGCCGAGCGTCGGGAGGAAGCGGCCCAGGAGCCCCCGCACGTTAGGTACCTGCACCGCGAACTGCAGGAAGCTGCCCGCCACCGTCCCCCACCCGAGCGCCTCGGCCAGCCCGGCCTCGTCCCGCGTCTTGCCGAACCACCACAGGGTGGCAATCAAGGCCAGGTTCCACGCCGCCGGCGCCGCGTAGGACAGGAAGAAGCGCCGGTGGCTGTTGAGGACGCCCAGGCACCAGGCGGACATCACCAGCAGCCCGGTGGCCGGGAAGAGGACCCGCACCAGCCGGATGCACAACGCGCGCGCCTCCCCCTCGAAGCCCGGGGCCACCAGGTCCGTGAGCGCCGGCGCGAACAGCAGCCCCACCGCCACGAGCACGCCCGTCAGCAGCGCGAGCAGCCCGAAGACGGCCCCCGCCACGCGGTCCGCCCCCTCCTGGTCCTCCTTGCCGAGCAGCCCCGCGTACACCGGGATGAAGGAGGCTGAGAGCACCCCCTCCCCCAGTAGGTTCTGCAGCACGTTGGGGATGCGCAGCGCCGCCTTGAATGCGCCGGCCGCCATGCCGTTGCCCAGGTAGTGGGCGAAGACGCGCTCGCGTACCAGGCCCAGCACGCGGGACAGCAAGATCCCCGCCCCCACGAGCAAGGCCCCCCTGCCGCTGCTGCGCGCACCCGCCACGGGAGGCATCAATTCCGGAAGTGGGCCCTTCCGCCAGTTCTCGGTGTAGAAGGCAACCCAGCCATGGCCCGGGTACTGGTCGTCGACGACGAGAACAACCTCCGCAAGGTGCTCGCCGCGCTGCTGCGCCGGGAAGGGTACGACGTCACCGTCGCCGAGGACGGCCAGGTCGCAAGCGCGGAGTTCGACAGGAACGGCGCGGACGTGGTGGTGACCGACCTGATCATGCCCCGGCTGGGCGGCATGGAGCTGCTCCACCACGTCAACCAGGCCTCCCCGGACGTCCCCGTCATCATCATGACCGCCCACGGCACGGTGGACTCCGCCGTGGAGGCCATCAAGGCCGGCGCGTTCGACTACATCACCAAGCCGTTCGACCAGGCGGAGCTGCAGGCGGTCATTGCCAAGGCGGTCCGCACGCACCAGGCCAACCAGGCGGCCGTGAGGCTGGACGGTCGCGGGCGGCTGGCCATCGTCGGGGACTCGGCGGAGATCTCGAAGATCTTCACCATCATCGACAAGGTGGCGGACACGCCCTCCACGGTGCTCATCACCGGCGAATCCGGGACGGGCAAGGAACTGGTGGCCACCGCCCTGCACGAGGGCAGCAGCCGCCGGGGCAAGCCCTTCATCCGCATCAACTGCGGCGCCATCCCCAAGGAGCTGATGGAAGCGGAGCTGTTCGGCTACGAGCGCGGCGCCTTCACCGGCGCAGTGGCCTCCAAGCCCGGCCGCTTCGAGCTGGCGGACGGCGGGACGCTCTTCCTGGACGAGATTGGCGAGATCCCGGTGGAGATGCAGGTCAAGCTGCTCCGGGCGTTGCAGGAGTCCGAGTTCGAGCGGGTGGGCGGCATCAAGACCACCAAGGTAGACGTGCGGCTGGTGGCCGCCACCAACCGGGATCTCCAGGCCGAGGTGGAGGCCGGCCGCTTCCGCACGGACCTGTACTACCGGCTCGCAGTGGTGCCCATCCGGATCCCGCCCCTGCGCGAGCGGACCGGGGACATCCCGGTGCTCGCCCAGCACTTCCTGGCGAAGTACAACCGGAAGCTCAACAAGGCCCTCAAGGGTTTCACCCCGGAGGCCCTCGCCGCACTCCGGGCGTGGCACTGGCCCGGCAACATCCGGGAGCTGGAGAACCTGGTGGAGCGGACGCTGCTGTTCTCGGACGGCCCGCTGGTGCGCCGGGAGGACCTGCCCGAACCCCTCCGTGCGGCCGGCGCCCCCTCTTCCCCGCCACCGTCCCCTGCTGCCGCTCCCCTGGACGTGACGCTCATCACCGGGGAGGCGGGGCTCAAGGACATCGTCCGGCAGAAGGCGGCGGAGGTGGAGCGGGATCTCATCGTCCAGGCCCTCAACGAGACCGAGGGCAACGTCACCCGCGCCGCCAGGTTGCTGCAGATCAGCCGCAAGTCCCTCCAGACGAAGATGAAGGAGTTTGGCCTGCGGGACGAGGCGCCGGACCCGGACGACGAGCACTCCACGCCTTGACACCCTCTCCGGGCGGGCGGCAGTGTCCCCCGCCCCCCACCTCCCGGTCTCCCCCATGCGCCCCACCCTGACAGCCCTCCTCGCGTGCGCGCTCCTCCCCGCCCCCGCAGGCGCGGCAGAGATCACCCGGGTGGCCTCCTCCTTCGCGGACGCGGACCGCCCGTTCGGCTTCCACCTGGACGTGGCGTGGTCCCACCTGCGGAACCAGACGAAGATCGTCCGGGAGGCCTACCAGGAGGGGGACAGCCAGGACGTGGCGGAGTTGATGTACGAGCGCACCGAGAACCGGATCACCCCCGCGCTGCACGTGGGGATCTTCCGGGACCTGGAGCTCCGCGTACAGCTGCCGGTGGTGCTGGGCATGGACCAGCGGTGGGGCTACCCCTCCGGCACCTCGGAGGAGAACTCCACGCTGTTCAACAACTGCGTGGCCGCCTCGGGCGCCCTGCTCGCTCCGGGATGCGCCGCCAACGGCACGGGCTCAAACCCGGTCTTCCAGGTGCCGGCCACCTCCTACCGCGGCGGGCTCGGGAACCTGTCCCTGGGCGTGGCGTGGGCCCCGCTGCAGCAGCGGCGAGAGGACGCGGACCCCACCTGGCTGCTGGCGTTTGACTACGAGGTGCCCACCGCCTCCCGCTGGAACCCGGGGGTGCAGGACTCGCCCAGCGTACGGGGCGCAGTGGGGGACCGGGTCCACAAGCTGACCTTCTCCACCGCCTTCAGCCGGAAGGTGGGGGCCGTGGATCCCTATTTCCGCATCCACTACACGCTGCCCGTCCGCGCTGACGACGCCTTCAACAACTGCGACGCACCCGACAAGCTGGGCACGCCCGCCAACTGCACCACCGGGGACTGGAGCCGCAACGAGACGGGGCTCACCCCGCCCCACCGCGCCGGCGTCACCGCGGGGGCGGAGTTCATCCCGTGGGAGGATGTGAAGGCGGCGCAGCGGTTCGCACTGGACCTGCGGACGGACGTCACCTGGGTCTCCCCGGGCCGCTCGTACGATCTCCTCACGGACCTGGGCGGGAAGCTCTACAAGTCCCAGGACTACCTGCAGGTGGGCGGCCAGCTGGGGGTGGTGCTCCACGCGGGGCGGCTGTTCCAGCTGACCGGCGGCGCCTCCTTCGCCTACACCACGGACTGCACCATCACCGACGAGGCCATTGGAAAGGACCTGTCGGACGCGTCCGGGAAGCCCAACGGCACGGTAGACGTGGTGTCCAACCCCGCCGAGCTGAACCCCTCCTTCGACTGGCGCCTGGACCTGGTGGGCCGCCGCCTCCGCGCCACGGAAAGCTCGACGCTGGGCTTCTTCCTGCGCGGGACGCTCGGGCACTGAGTTCTCACGCGCTTTTTTCTGGCTACGGGACACAACCTGCAACAGGGTGGTACCGCGCAGTTCCGGTCAATCCAGGCCACGCGCCCGGAAAGAATCCCACCATGATCCGCCTCGCCCTCGCCACCGCCGCTGCCGTTGTCCTGTCCGCCTGCGGCAACCTGTGTGACCGCATCGAGTCGCAGAACACCAGCTTCGAGACCAAGCACAAGGCCTGCGGCACCCCTCCCCAGGATTTCAACAAGACCACCTGCAACGAGAGCCTCTCCAAGTGCACCGCCGCGGACCAGGAGAAGATCAACAAGTACCTGGACTGCGCGGAGAAGATCGCTGCATGCACCCAGGACAAGGTCCTGGCTTTCAGCGAGTCCTTGGGGAACTGCGTCACGTCCAGCGGGATCAGCTCGGTGTCTGCGGGGTGCGCGAACGCCCCGTAGTCCTTGGCACCGAGACTGCCGCTCCCGCGCGGCGCCCTCCCTCCCGGGGACGGCGCCGCGTTGTCATTCCGG
>VGRA01000291.1 GCA_016875515.1 Deltaproteobacteria bacterium
CGGCCTCGTCCACCGCGCGGGCGCGGGCCAGCCGCAGCGCCTCCATGGAAGAGGTCCCGGCCAGCGCGGTGTTGCCGTTGCCCGCGCGCCCCATCCCTCGCAGGGCGGCGAGCGGCTGCAGCCCCTGCGCGCGCGCGTAGGAGAGCCGGCAGACGGCGAACACCACCGCCCCCTCGCCCGGGACGGTCCCCCGCGCGTCCGGGGAGAAGGGCCGCGGGGGCTCGGGGGACAGCAGTCCCTGGGCGTCCAGGTTGGCGTAGGCCACCGGGTCCATCACCGCGTTGGCCCCGCCGGCCAGCACCAGGTCACACTCGCCCGTCCGCAGCAGGTCCGCGGCCTGCTCCAGCGAGGCCAGCGCGGACGCGTTGCCCGCGTTGACCACCCAATTGGGCCCCTGTAGGTTGAACGCGTTCATCACCCGGCCCGCCGCCACGTTGGCGAGCCCCCCGGCCAGCGTGTCCTCGCCCATGGCCGGCGTCCCGCCGCGCAGGGACGCGTCCAGCGCCGCCCCCACGTCCGGGTGGCGCGCCCCGTGGCCGAAGGCGTCCTGCAGCGCGCGGGTGAAGAGCCGGTGCGCCACCCGCAGCCCGAAACGGTAGGCGTTCTCCAGGTACACCCCGCTGTGGCCCAGCACGCAGCCCACCCGGGCCCGGTCCGTGGGCAGCCGCTCCAGCCCCACCTGCCCGAGCGCCTCGCGCGCCGCCAGCAGCGTCAGCTTGTGCAGCCGGTCCATGGACGCGGCGGTGACGGGGGTGACGCGGAACTCCCGGGGGTCGAACGGCACCTCGCGGATGAAGCCGCCCAGCGTGCAGCGCGTGCGGTCCTCGACCGGCGCCCCCGGGGGCGCGCCGAAGACGGCCGCGTCCCAGCGCTCCTTCGGCACCGGCCCCAGCGCGCACGCGCCGGACTCCAGCAGGGCGAGGAAGGCCTGCACGGAGGGCGCCCCGGGCAGCAGCGCCCCGGCCCCCACCACCACCACCGGGTCCTCCGCCGTCCGCTCCACCTGGCGCAGCGACGCCGGCGGCCGCGGCTCCTCCACCGCGCCCCACTGCGTGCGCAGGCAGAAGCCTGCCAGCGAGTCCGCGCAGCTGTCCGCGCGGATGAGCATCACCCCGAGCAGCCGCAGCCGCGCCTCGGCGCGCGCCCGGTCGTACTGCGCGGTGTCCAGCGCGTACGGCAGCAGCGCGTCTGCCCACAGCCTCACCGTGGCGAGCGCGTCGGGCGGCACCCGCCGCTCGAACTCCCGGAGTGCCTCCGAAAGCGTGAGCTCCCCCGCGTCCACGAAGTTGGGCAGCTGCACCGGCCCGTCCGGCAGTTGCGCGGAGATGCGCCGCAGGGCTGCGAAGAGGGGCCCGGAGGCGTCCAGCAGCCGCGGGGACTCCACCCCGGAGGTCAGGTGCAGCACCTCGCCGGATTGCTGCACCGGGTCCTCCAGCACGAGCGCGCACAGCGCCTCGGCCACCGAGTCCACGGTGAGCACCTCCAGCCGCGCCTCGGTGGGGATGGGGAACTCCTTCACCCCCAGGTCCGCCCCCAGCACCAGCATGCGCGCAAGGGCGTACAACCCGTCGAACTTGGAGGTCCACCCCGTGCGCGAGTCCCCGGCCAGGATGGACGTCCGGTAGATGCGCGCCCGCAGCCCCGTCGCCACCGCTCGGTTGACCGCCGCCTCCGCCTCCGCCTTGGTCTGCTCGTAGAGGTTGCGGAACAGGACGCCCAGGTCCACCGGTACCTCGCGCGACACCCGCTCGCCGCTCGCGGGCCGCGTCAGCGCGAAGGTGCTCACGTGGTGGAAGGTGGCCCCGGCCGGGGTGAGCCCCAGCATCCGCTCGGTGGTGTGGAGGTTGGACGCGCGCGCCTGTTCGAGCGATTGGTCGAACCGGACTTCCGCCGCCGCGTGCACCACGTCCGTCACGCCCGCTGACAGCTCCGCCCAGCGCGCCGGGGACAGCCCCAGCCGGTCCTCGATGAAGCGCGCCTCGAACGGCGTCACGCGCGCCGCCTGCGCCGGCGTCAGCCCCAGTTCGGCGGACAGCTTCTCCCAGCGCGCCAGCGCCCCCTCCGCGCCGGGGTTGCCGCCCGGGGCGCGCACCGGCAACAGCACGGCGCACCCCGGGTCCCGCCGCAGGACGCGCCGGAGGAACTCGGAGCCAAGGAATCCGGTTCCCCCGCTCAGGAGGATGCGCCGAGGTTGGGCTGGCATCGAGATCAGAGAATCTTCCACCCGGGTGTGCGGTTTTCAACGGTACTGGAGGGGGTTGGCCTTAAACTTCTCTTGTGCGCCTCTTCTACGAATTCGAAGTCCTGGGACGCCACTGGACCCTGCGGGAGTACCAGTTCGCCTATCTGACCGGCTTCTTCCTGGCTTCCGCGTGGCTCGCGTGGCGGGTCTGGCGCGCGGGCGCCCCTGCCTGGTGGTCCCTGCTTCCCCCGGTGCTGGGCGGGCCCGCCCTCTGGTACGGCGCCCGCTTCCTCGGGTGGGTAACCATCGGCCGGACGAGCTCGCAGGTACTCTACGGCGCGCTGTTCGGCGCGCTCGCCGTGGGGGCCCTGGCCTGGTGGGTGCTGCTGCGCCGCCGCCTGAACGGGCGTGTCTGGTTCGATGACGGCATGCTGGCCCTCACCCTGCTGTTCGCCATCACCCGGGTGGGATGTCACCTGAGCGGCTGCTGCCATGGAACCCTGGCCCCGGAGGGCTGGCCCTCCGTCACCTACCCCCTGGACACCCCGGGCTTCGCTCCCTCCATGGACCTGCGGGAGGTGCCGCTGCACCCGGCGGCCCTTTACGAGGCGCTCGGGCTGGCGGAGCTGCTGCTGCTGGGGGGGTGGCTGCGCCCCCGGCTGGGGCCGGGCAGGCTCGGGTGGATGCTGCTGTCCGGGTACGCCGGGCTCCGCTTCGTGCTCGAGTTCATCCGCGCGGACGAGCGTGGCGGCCTGGTACTCGGCCTCTCGCCCAGCCAGGTGCTGTCGGCCGCCGTGCTGGCCGTCACCGCGCTCGTCCTCGGGGTGGAGCGCCGAGCCGCGCGCGCCGCCTAACACCCGCACCGGCCCGATTGTCCGGGGGGGGATGCCGCGCCTCGCACCGCCGTTGCGGTGCCGCCTCGAGGTGTCCACCCCCGCCTCGCCGTGGTCGCGCTTCCCTCTCCGCTTCAACTGCTCGAGTTCGCCCGGACGGGGCCTTCCGTCCTCCCCCTGGCCGCCGCCGGAGCCACGGCGGTGCTGGCCGCGCGCCCGCCGGACGTGGCGCGGGTGCTCGGGCATCCGGGTGCGCTGCAACCGGCAGGGCCGTCTCCGACGTGGCATCCGGGGCTGCCCTGCGCGCTCGCCTTGGATGGGGCTGCGCTGTCCGCCACTTTCGTGCGCGAGCTGTTCCGGCTGTACCCGCCCGCCTGGCTGCAACGCTTCACGGTGCAAAAGCCCCTGAAGTTGTGCGGGGGGGAGCTGCGGCCCGGGGACGAGGCGTGGACCAGCCCGTTCGTCACCCAGCGGCTCGAGTCCGTCTACCCGCACCCGGGCCAGTTCGACGCCCGCCGCGCCCCGTCCACCACCGCGTGGGCCTTCTTTCCCTTTGGCGCGCTCGAGGGGGGCGCGGTGGAGCGGCTGGTCACCGCGGTGGTGGCCGAGGGGCTGAGCGCCGTGGCGGGCTGCCTGCGCGCAACGGCCCCGGGAGGCATGCCGCCGACCGGGGCCTGTGGGGTACGGCGCGAAACAAGGTCGATGTGCCTGCGACTGGAGCCGCGCTAGCTGCGGGGCAGCGACTCGGTGGGCTTGCCCGCGGCCTTCCAGCCCTTGAAGCCCACCGTCAGCACGGAGACCTCCTTGAAGCCGGCCGCCGCGGCGCGCTCTGCCGCCTTGTGGGAGGCGGTGCACTTCTCGTTCGCGCAGTAGAAGACGAGCGCGGTGTCCTTCTGCGCGGGGAGCTCCTTCTCCACGTCGTAGCTGCTGGAGGAGGAGAGCAGCTTCGCCCCGGGCAGGACGCCATTCTTCGCGCGGAAGTCCTCGTGGTTGGCGTCGAACACCGTCACGGCCTTCTTCTCCAAGCGGGTGGCGAGCGCGTCCACCGTGACGGGCTGCCACGGGGCGCGGGAGACCTGCTTCTCCCCCGCGCCGTCACAAGCGAGCGCGGCGGCGGGGACGGCAGAGAGGGCGAGGGCGGCGGCGGCGAGCAGGCTCTTCATGGGGGCGTCTCCTTCAGGTGGGTTGAAACAGCGACCCCTCTTTTATGCGCCCCGGCCGCCCGGCGCGCAACCGGACGCGCGTGCCCACTTCGCCGCCTTGAGCAGGGCCTCCACCATGGGGCGGGCGGAGGCGCGGCCGGTGCCGGCCAGGTCGTAGGCCGTCCCGTGGTCCGGCGAGGTGCGCGGCACGGGCAGCCCCAGCGTGACGTTGACGGTGCGCTCGAAGTCCAGCGCCTTGGCGGCCACCAGCCCCTGGTCATGGTAGAGCGCCAGCACCGCGTCGTACGGCAGCCGCCCCGCGCGTGCGAACAGCCCGTCCGCCGCGAGCGGCCCCTCCACCTGCACCCCCGCCCGGCGTGCCCGCCGCACGGCAGGCAGCAGGACCGCTGCCTCTTCCGTCCCGAGGGCGCCCCCTTCCCCCGCGTGGGGGTTGAGCCCGCACACCGCCAGCCGCGGGGGCCGCCCCAGCAGCGGCTGGCGGTG
>VGRA01000292.1 GCA_016875515.1 Deltaproteobacteria bacterium
CTGTTGTCCGAGCCGCTCGGGGGCGCGCCCGCGTGGCGGCCCGCCGCCGAGGTGCGCGCCGAGGTGCGGGGCGCGCCGGAGGGGCCACGGTGAGGGCTGGGTGGCTCACGGCGGCGCTGCTGCTGGCCTCTGCGGCGCAGGCGGTGGGTCCGGTGCCGCTCGGGTACGTGCTGCCCAACGGCCCGGGCAACCCGTTCGAGTACCACGTGGACGGCAGGTACCCGGGGGGGGCTGGTGGCGTCACGCAGGCGGACGCGCAGGCGGCCACCGTGGCGGCGTTCCAGGCGTGGGAGGACGTGCTCTGTGCGTGGCCCGACTTCGACTTCAAGGGGCTGTCCACCGCCACCCCAGGCATCGCGGACCCGCGGGATCCGTACGACGCGTTCAACGTCTCCACCGTGTGGATCAACGACCCCACGGACCCGTACTACGACTTCGCGCTCGCGGGCGGCAGCGCGTTCGCCGCCGCCTTGCCGCTCACCTACGGCGGCAACGTCTACCAGTGCGACGTGTACGCCAACGGGGTGGGCAACCCGTTCAGCACATCCACCCCCACGCCGGCGGCGCTCAAGGATCTCCAGAGCGCGCTGCTGCACGAGGTGGGGCACTGCCTCGGGCTGGGCCACTCCGGGGACTTCCGCTCGGTGATGTTCCCCGTGCTGGACAGCGGCAAGCAGCAGCGCGCGCTGCTGCAGTTGGACGTGGACGCGCTCTGCGCGCTCTACCCGCAGGACGGCGCGGTGGGTTCCCCTTGCGAGGTGGGCGTGGCGGGCAGCTGCGGGGCGGCCAACCTGACCTGCATCCAACCGCCCACCACGGGGGGCGGTGCCGGCCCGGCCTTCTGCTCCATGGGGTGCACGCCCGCCGCGGGGGTCAACTCGCCGTGCCCCGCCCCTTGGGCGTGCAAGCCGTCCAGCCTGGTCCCCGGTTCCAACGGCGCGTGCCTCCCCACCGCGGGAGACGCCATCACGCAGGTGGGCAAGCCCTGCACCTCCTCCGCCCAGTGCGGCTCCGCGCTGGGCTTCTGCCAGCCGGAGGCGGAACTGCCGTCCGGTGCGCCCGCGTGGAACGGCGGGGCCTGCTCGCAGCTGTGCGGGGACGGGCGCCCGGACTGCCCGGCGGGCAGCGCGTGCGCGGACTTCGGCAACGGGCAGCTGCAGTGCGTGCAGACCTGCCGGCTGGGCACCGGGGACTGCCGGGCCGGGTACGCGTGCGTGCTGGTGGCGGAGGGGTACCCGCCGCTGTGCCTGAGCGCGTGCGCCACGGACGCGGACTGCAACGGCGGCGCGGCGGTGGGGCAGTACCTGTGCCGCACCTGCGACGGGCTGTGCCTCAACCGGCAGTCCGGTTCCTCCGGCATCGGCGACTTCTGCACGGACACGCTGGACTGCGGCACCGGCCAGGTGTGCGTGAAGGCAACGCTCGGCAACACCCAGGCGGGCCTCTGCTCCCAGACGTGCGCGGACGGGTGCACCACCTGCCCGGGCGGGACGGCCTGTCACCCGCTGGGCGAGGACGGCACGCCGTGGTGCCTCCTGGACTGCCAGGTGACGGGGTGCCCCTCCGGCCAGCGGTGCGCGCTGCTGGCCACCGGGCGCGCCTGCCTGCCCGCGTGTACGGTGAACAGCGAGTGCCCGGTAGGGCTGTCCTGCATGGGCGGCGAGTGCATCTCCCCCGAGCAGCTGGACGGCGGGTGCCTGCTGTGCAGCCGCTCGGACGCGGGCAGCATGCCGGTGGACGGGCGGAAGAAGGACGCGGGCAGCGGCGCGGGGACCGCGGGCAGTTGTGGGTGTGACGCCGCGCCGGGCGCGGCCGTGTGGGCAGCGGCCTGGGCGTGGTGGTGCGGACGAAGGAGGCGACGTTGGGAGCCGTGACGATCCAGAGGAGCCGGGCGGACTTCACCGTGGCCTTCGTGGTGGACGCCCTGCTGAAGGCGGGGCTCATCACCGGGCAGCAGGCGCAGGAGATCACGGTCAAGGAGCAGATTGGCCGCGCGCGGGTGCTCAAGGGGCGCAAGCTCACGGGCAAGGAGGCGGCGCGGTACGACGTGTCGCCCGTGGAGATCGTCGCGGCGCTGGAGCTGCCGCTCTCGGGCAGGCAGGGGATGGTGCTGGACCAGGACCGGATCACCGAGGCGGCCGCCCACGCCGCGGGGGTCCCATACAAGAAGATCGATCCGCTGAGGCTGGAGCTGGCCCTGGCCACGCGGACGTTCTCGCGCCCCTATGCGGCCCGGCACGTGCTGCTGCCGGTGGAGCAGGTGGGCAACACGCTGACGGTGGCGGTGGCCAACCCGTTCGACAGGGAGCTGTTCGAGAGCCTCCACCGGCTGGCGGGCATGCCGGTCCACCCGGTGCTGTCCTCCAAGGCGGACATCCTCCGCTCCATCCAGGAGATCTACGGCTTCCGGCGCACCCTGGCGCGCGCCTCCACGGAGATAGGGCAGGTCCAGTCCATCTCCAACTTCGAGCAACTGGTCAGCCTGAGCGGCACGCAGGAACTGGACGCGGGCGACAAGCCCATCATCCAGGCGGTGGACTACCTGCTCCGGTACGCATTCGACAACCGCGCGAGCGACATCCACGTCGAGCCCAAGCGCGACTCATCCACGGTGCGCTACCGCATTGACGGCGTGCTGCACCCGGTCTTCCAGCTGCCCGCCAACGTGCACCCGCCGGTGGTGTCCCGCGTGAAGATGATCTCGCGCATGGACATCTCGGAGAAGCGGCGCCCGCAGGACGGCCGCATCAAGACCGAGCGCGAGGGCAAGGAGGTGGAGCTCCGCGTCTCCACGCTGCCCACCGCCTTCGGCGAGAAGGTGGTCATCCGCGTGTTCGACCCGGACGCGCTGGTGCAGGACCTGGCGCAGCTGGGGTTCGAGCCGGACGAGAAGCCGCTGTTCGAAGGGTGGATCGATCACCCGCACGGACTCATCCTGGTGACCGGCCCCACGGGCTCCGGGAAGACGACCACGCTCTACTCCGCGCTGAAAGCGCTGGCGGGGCCGGACGTAAACGTGACCACCATTGAGGACCCCATCGAAATGGTGTGGGACGCCTTCAACCAGGTGCAGGTGCAGCCCAAGCTGGAGCTGGACTTCGCCACCACGCTCCGACACATCCTCCGGCAAGATCCGGACATCATCATGGTGGGCGAGATCCGAGACCACGAGACGGTGGAGAACGCCATCCAGTCCGCGCTCACCGGCCACCTGGTGCTCTCCACGCTTCACACCAACGATGCGGTGGGCGCCATCAGCCGCATGCGGGACCTCGGGGCGGCGCCGTTCCTCATTGCCTCGTGCCTCCTGGGCATCATGGCGCAGCGCCTGGTGCGGCGGATCTGCCCGCACTGCGCCCAGCCGAGCAGCCTGTCCGCGGACGAGCTGGCGGCGTTGCAGGTGCCGCTGCCGCTGCTTCCGGACGGCGTGCGGGTGATGCGCGGGGCGGGGTGCGTGCGCTGCCGCAACACCGGCTACCTGGGGCGCACGGCGGTGTTCGAGTTGTTGCACGTCACCAACGAGGTGCGGGATCTCATTGCCCAGAACGCGCCGCTGGCGGACCTCTACAAGGGTGCCAGCAGGGCGGGCATGCGGACGCTGCGCGAGGCGGCCGTCCGGAAGTTGGCGCAGGGGCTCACCTCCTTCGAGGAGGTCATGCGAATGACCTCCAACCAGGTGTAGAAGCCCGGGCCGTGAAAGCTGCGCGCGCGTTCGGCTGGTCCTTGCTGGTGCCCGGGTTGGGGCTGCTCACCGTGGGGCGGCCGGTGCCCGCCTTCGCCTTCGCCACCTTGAATGTACTTGCGGGGGCCGGCTGGACGCTCGCCTGGGCGCACCGGCGGTTCTCCTTTCCCCTGTTCCTCGGCGTGGCCCTTTCGTTACCGCTGCTCATGCGGTTGGGGGCCGGCGCGTGGGCGGCGTGGGCGGCGCGCAGCGCGGGCGAGCCGCGTCCGTGGCAGCGGCCCCTGACGTACGGCACGTTCTGCATGCTGTTCCTCTTCGCCGGGGCGCACGCGGACACGCTGCTGGAGGAGAAGGTGGTGCGGAAGCTGGGGGCGGCAACGCCGGTCCTGGAGCCGGACGTGCAAGCGGGGCAGGGGATGTGGCTGCTCCATGCCGGCCCCTCGGCCCAGCCTCGGCGGGGGGCCCTGGCCGCCTTCACCCGCCCGGCGCCGCCCGCGGTGGGGTTGCTGCAGCGCCCGGTGCGCCCGCTGCTCGGCCGCGTGGTGGCGGTGAGCGGGGACACGGTGGAGATCACCGCAGAGGCGGTCCGCGTGAATGGGCAGCAGGTGGCGGAGGCCGGCCCGGAGGCGCGCGGGCTGTCTGCCACGGTGCTTTCCGCGGGGCAGGTGCTCCTGCTGGCGCCCCGGAGGGAGGTGCAGACCGGAGACGTGGACAGCAGGGATCTCGGCCTGCTTCGCGCGGAGGACTACCTGGGCGAGGTGGCGCTGGTACTGGGCACGGGGACGCCCGCGCAGGCGGTGGCCGGGGCGCGTTGGCTCACCGCCCCCTGAGCCACGGGTTGAGACGACAAGGGCATGGGCTGCGGACCCGTACCCTCGAGCAACCGTGAAGTCGTCCTGTGCGTCCTAGAACCGCGCCTGAAGCACCAGGTTGAAGCCCACCGCGTCCGGC
>VGRA01000293.1 GCA_016875515.1 Deltaproteobacteria bacterium
CAACGAGATCGTCGCGGAGTTGTCGGGTCTGGGCTTCGAGCCCTCCGCCCAGCCGGAGGGGGGACGTAAGCAGACCTGGTCCGTCCGGGTGCCCTCCGGGGAGCGTACCGCGGCCATCCAGGAGTTGGTTCGCCTGGGGTTGCCCAGGCAGCAGCAGACATCCAGCGCCGAGTTGCTCAAGCCCGGGCTCGTTCCAACGCCCGGCGAAGAGCGTCAACGTCACGCGCTCGCGCTGCAGGGAGACCTCGCGCGGACGCTCGAGCAGCTGGACGGGGTGCTTTCGGCGCGGGTCCACCTCTCCCTGCCCGCGCCCCCCCGGGCCGGCGCGGTGGCATCCGGTGGGGCGCGTTGCTCCGTCCTGCTGCGCGTTCGCAGCCCCGTTGCGCGCTGGTCAGACCGGAGGCGCCAGGATGTCCGGGAGTTGGTCGCGGGCAGCGTGGAGGGGCTGAGCGCGGAGCACGTGACGCTCGTCCTGGACGAACTCACGCAGCAGTCCAAGCCACCCCCCAAGCGAACCTCCGGTGAGTCCGTTCGCCGATGGGGGCTGACGGCGCTCGCCCTCGCTGCCCTCGGCGCCGTGGCGTGGTCCTCCCTTGGCAGCCTCCCGGGATGGATCGCGCCCCTGTTGAGGCGGCTGCGTCCGCGCGCCGCGCCCCAAACTCCCACGAGCTCTACGCCATGAAGACCCGCACCCTGCACGCCGCCACCCGGATACTCCCCCCTCTGCTCGAACGCGACCGGGCGCTGGCCGAAGACATCGTCCTTTTCGCCGTCGCACTCCGGCAGTCACGGGAGCCGCTCTGGGTCGGGCTCGCCCAGGAGCGCGAAGGGGAGGCGCTGCGCTGGGCCGAGCAGTGGAGGCGCGTCTCCCCGGACGAGCGGCACCGCGCACTGGACCGCCGCTTCACGCCGGGAGAGCCGTCTGCCCTTGCCCTCCGCGAGCTGGGCACCGAATGTGGGCCGGCTTTGCTGGGTGAGGTCCTGGCTGCCACACCGTCATTCCTCACATTTGCCTTGGAAGGCCGGGTCGCCCCATCACCGGGCGTGGCCCCTAGCCCGTTCGGCAGCGTCCTGGCGCGTCGGCTCGTTCGAGAGTGTGTAGGTCCCCAACCGTCCCGCACCGCGGTCCAGGGGTCCCGAATTCCGGACGTGGGGGTTTATCTAGTTAAATGAAGTCAATGGCTTGGGATTGGTACGGCGCATGAAGCCCGTGCCGTCACCATGCTCCTTCCCCCCTCTGCTCAAACCCTTGCCTTTCCCCGCCTGAGCCGGCTCGGTGCCCGGCGCCTTACCCGGGCCCACCTGCTCTGGCCGTCCCGCTCCCAGGTGCACGCCGAGCTGGCCACCGCCCTGGAAGCCGTGGGCACGGGCCTGGGCAGCGCGCTGGGTGGTCCCGTGGGCGTGACCGCACGGCTGCTGCCTTCTGCCTCCGGGACGGCACGGCTGCTGCCGCGGCGTTCCGTCTTCGCCCTGCTGGACCTGTCCTCGGTGGGAAGCCCCGCCGTGCTGGAGGTGGAACCCCCGTTCGCCACTGCCGTTCTCGCCGCGGTGGCCGGTGGACGGCCGCAGCGTGGGCCCTCCAACTCCTTGACCCGTATCGAGCGGGCGGCGTGGGGCTACCTCCTACTTGAGGTCATTCTCGCGGCGCGGAGTTCGGCCTTCATCCGCGAGCAACTCGCGCCACGGCTCTTGTCGGTCCACGACTTCCGAGAGGAGTTCGGCGCACGCCTGCCGAAGGTGCCATGGGTGACCGTTGAGCTCGGACTGCGGTTCGCAGCCATGGAGGGGACGGCCCTCCTGCACCTGCCCGCCCATGCGCTGCAGATGGCGCTGCAGCAGGTCCCGCAATCCTCCCGTGACGAGCCCGCGGCGGAGGGCGGCCTTGCAGCGGTGGACGTGGAGTTCGCCGTGACGGCCGCCTCGCACGTCCCAACGTCCGACTGGGCGCGACTCACCGCCGGCGACGTCGTGATGGTGGACCGCCTTTCCGGTGGGCTGCCTGCTTGGCGCGGGACGGTCGCGCTGCAAACCGCTGGCTTCGAACTCGAGGGCGTCCTGGACGCAGGCCGCTTCGCCTTCACCCGCGCGCGACGGCGCGCATCCCCCCCGGAGTCATCAATGCCCCAGCCCCATTCAATGGACGACGTGACGTGCACCTTGCCCCTCGCGCTGCAGGTAGAGCTCGGGACGGCCCAGGTCCCGATTGGAGCGCTGCACGCGCTCAAGCCCGGCGCCGTGGTGTCCCTGCACCTCAACCCCGCCTCGCCGGTCTCCCTCAAGCTGGGCGGGCGGACGGTGGCCCGGGCAGAACTCGTGGACGTGGACGGCGCGGTGGGCGCCCGCATCCTGGAGGTGCTCCCGTGACCGCGCTCGGCAGGATTCCTCCCCCGGCCTTGTTGGCGGGCGGGGGCATCGCGCTCGCAGCAGCCTGCTGGATGACGTTGGGCCGCTCCGGTGCAGGCGGCGTGGTCGCACTCCTCGTTGTGCTCGCGCTTGGGTGGCACGTCCGCACGACCGCTGCGCCTGTGCTTCACACGTCGCTGCGCATCGTCGAGCGGCAACCTCTGGGCAAGGACGGCGAGATGGTGCTGCTCCACGCCGAGGGGCAGCCGCTCCTCGTTGCCTACGGGCCGGGCGGTATCCGGTTCCAGCGGCTCGAGGCGCGTGCCGAAGGGGAGGTGCGCCATGGCTGATCCGCTCATGGTGGGAATGGACGCCGGGATGGCAGGACGGCCGGTCGAGACGCTCGTCCTGCTGGCAGGGTTGTCGCTCCTTCCATTCGTCGCGGTGGCGCTGACCAGCTTCTCCAAGATGTCCGTAGTCCTCTCGCTCCTGCGCACGGCCCTCGGATCCCAGCAGGCACCGCCCACCGTGGTGCTGACCGGGTTGGCGTTGGTTCTGAGCGGGCACGTCATGGCCCCGGTCATCGCGGAGACCCTCTCCCGAGTCCAGGCGCTGCAGGCGCGCGGGGCCGCCCCCCGGGCATGGGCGGAAACAGAACCGGTCCTCGCACCCTTGCGGGAGTTCCTCCTCAAGCACGGGGACGCAGGAGAGCGGGCCCAGCTGGTGTCCGTGGCCCGGGAGCTTCGGGTCGGCACCGGGGCGGCCGACGTGGATGTGACGGACCTCTCCATCGTGGTCCCCGCCTTCGTCCTCACCGAGCTGCGCGAGGCCTTCCAGCTCGGGTTCCTGGTGTTCCTTCCCTTCCTGGTGCTGGACATCGTGGTGGCCAACGTCCTGCTCGCGCTCGGCATGCAGACCCTGTCCCCCACCCAGGTCAGCCTTCCGTTCAAGCTGCTCCTGTTCGTGGCAGCAGATGGCTGGAGCCTGCTCTCCCGCGGGCTGTTGCTCGGGTACCGGTGAGCGTCATGGGCACGGACGCGTTCATCTCCCTCGGCCAGCGCGCGCTGGAACTTGCGCTGATGGCCTCCCTGCCACCCGTGCTGGCGGCACTCGCTGCGGGGCTGGTGGCGGGGGTCCTCCAGTCCGTGACGCAGATCCAGGACTCCACGCTGTCCTCCGTGCCCCGGCTGCTTGCCGCGTTGGCGGCGTTGGCGCTCTCCGGGCGTTGGGCTGGTACCCAGCTTCAGCAATTCCTGGTGGACGTCCTGGCGTGTCTTCCCGAGGTGGGCTCATGACGGCGCTTCTCTCGCTCTACGGCGCATCCCTGCTCGTCGTGTTGTTGCGCGTGCTTCCCGTGGTCCTGTTGTGCCCTCTGCTCGGCGCAGCGCTCGTCCCCGGGCCGGTTCGGCTGTCGCTCGCGCTCGCCATTACCGTGTGGGTCCGCGGGGCCGCGGGCGTGACCGTCTCGTTGGACGAGTCAGGATGGGTGGGGCTGGCCGTGGAGCAGCTTGCCCTGGGCACGGTGATGGGCCTGGCCATGTCGTGGAGCTACGAGATGGCGCTCGCCGCCGGGCGCTGGGGAGACCTCTTCCGCGGCAGCTCCGCCGAGGCCTTCAACCCCGCCACGGGCAGCCGTGACTCTGCAGGTGGTGCCCTGCTGCACAGGTTGTTGGTGGCGACTGCTTGCGCCGGAGGCGCACTGCCGGCGTTGGTCGCAGAGCTGGGGCGTTCATTTCTCTGGTCCCCACCTGGCCACTGGGCGTGGACAGAGGACATGGTGGGGCGTTGGGTGGCTGGCTTGTCCCATGCGTTCGAAGCGGGCGCCGTGGTAGCGGCCCCGTTCGCCCTGATGGCGCTGTCGGTCGACGCGTCCGTGGCCTTCCTCCAGCGGATGGCCCCGGTGTTCCCACTCGCCGAGTTGGCACTGCCGGCGCGGCTGCTTCTCGGGGGACTGTTCTGGATCTGGGACCTGGCGCCGGCGGTTCAGCGTCTCCCGGCGCCCAGCAGCGCCTTGCAGCAGCTCATTGCGGGGCACCTGCCATGAGCGCCCGCTCGGAGGCGCCCACGCCCAGGCGGCTGGAAGAGGCACGCAAGAAGGGGCAGTTCGCACGGAGTCCATCGTTCACGGCGTGGGCGAGCATGCTTGGCGGAGGGCTGGGACTGCTGCTGGCGCTGCGGCGGGCCTTGGAAGAGACGTTTGCGTGTGCCCGGGCAGCCTGGCTGCTAGGTCAGCGTCCGGAAGAGGCCGCGTTGCTGGCGCTGAACT